>JAHZIZ010000113.1 GCA_022601215.1 Bacteroidota bacterium | reverse complement strand
GGATTGAATTCATACCATATTACTAATATTCGTTAACACTAAAGCCTCGAAACGTTAAACATCCTATGTTGTCAACATTCCTGTGAAGATTAAAAACCAAATAAGGTTGGCATATATCGTGTCACCCATTTTGGTGGTGTCTTTAAATATATCGGTTCTGCATCCACTATTGCCTTTAGTGTCTCTACACGGCGTATCAAACTATCTTGACCGGATAAGAAATGAAATTGCTTTAACTCCTGCGTCCATATATCAAAGGTTTGAAAAATTAAATTTGAGCCCGGACTTGCTGGCTGCGCTACGACGCCATATACCACAGGCCAGTTTAATACATCTAGCATAGGTAGTTTCCTAGCACTAAATATCTTGTACATAAATCCACCTGCATCCTTAATGGCCACAAAAACTCTCCCATTCGGCCCAAAACCATATATAAGGTCTGTTGTAGTATCTCTTCTATCTATAAATGTGGCTATTTGCATAATTCTCCTTTTTAAGTTATTGTTTTGCCAATTTATACGTTGGACAAGGTAACTTCTCATTTAATTTGGCACGGTTAAATAGAATAATCTCCATATGCCTATCCAAAATCGGTTTACTCGTATTATTCATAATGCCATCTTTGGCTCCTTTAGGTAGATCACTCTCCTTTTTACCTGGATAGGTGGATTCATCCACATACTCATCTTCTAAGCCTAACATATGGCATAACTCATGTACCACTCCGCCTCCTGTTCCCGTGGCCGAAAAATCCTTGTCTTTCACATGCCAGTTGTTAACATCACTGCGTACGTTATCGTCATGAACAGTTACTTCAAAATCGTCTGTCCACGTCCATGAAGTTACAAACTTTACTCGAACTCTAATCGCTATTCCATTTTTACATTGCTCACATCGATTAGGATCCACAGGGACTACTTTCCATTTCCCGTTAAAAGCAGCAGCAATTGCCTTGTTCCATGCCTTGATCAACCCATCTTTCTTTGCCTTTGTAAAGGTTGAAGGGAAAGTAAGCTGTATTTTAGGTCGTATCGTGAGCGAGCATTTCTCAGGATGATACGTCATCACATAGGAATACTTAACGACCACATTGCCAAACTTAGCTTTTATATTTCCTCCGACATTCCAACGCTGAGCCATAATGATTAATTTTTGATAAAACTATCTCATTTACAACACATTAACTTAAGGTGTTTCCTCCTTTTTGTTAGGGGGTTTTACTGGTTTTTATTGAAGAACATGCATGAGAATGGATTGTCTCACTTCATTCATGATAGGTCGTTCCATATACCAACTAATTTTCCATAACCCTTGGCGTCACATTCATTTTCTGCAAAATCTGCTTATCCTTTAATCGCTCCGAACTCTTCTGTAATTTCATATTGGAGTTCTGAATAATATCTAATTCCTTAGTCCATAACACTGCCTTTTCCGCAGCTTGCGGGCAATTGGCGACGTCTTCCTCCAAACCTTGCTTAAGTACTTCCAGCTTCCTAATGTGTTGTTGTTGCTCTAGCATTTCGTCATTGATGGAAGCTATCTCATTCTTATACTTATTAATAGCCCTCTCCAGTTCGGCCGCCTTTTCTTTGCCTACCTTTAATTCAATACCAAATAACGAAACCTCGTCCGCCTTACTCAACAAACCTTTGAATTCAGTTTTAAATAAAAACATCGCAATAAGGGCCAAGGCCGCCCAGATCAAAGTTTTGTATGGAAATTGTTTTACTGTAGTGGTTTCTGTATCGCTCATCGTTGTTATTTTTTGTTCTTACTTAGTTATATATGAACAATTTATGGATATTAAATGTTCCTATTTGAGGGCTTTTCCATCTTTTTTATGGTGGTTTATCCCCTATTTATCTGAGTACTCTGTTCTTCTCATCACCTGTAATATCACAGAAACGTATTTTACAACGAAATTAACGATCGCCTGGTATTTTAAGAATTGATTGTCATAAATATGGATAATATTAACAATCAACCACTTAAACATTTCTTAATTGTGATTTCATTAGAATAATAGGCCCAGTCATGAGGGTAAGTTTGCTTCACAACTTTCAAACTAATTAAACCAAATTACATCTCATGAAAAAATTATTTCTATTAACAACCATCACTTTAGCTATGTTCAGTTGTAATGATGATGATGATTGCGGAGCATGCAATGATGCGCCTCAAAGTTTCACTTTTGATATCGTTGACAGCGACACACGTGAAAATCTTTTCACTAACGGAACGTACGACCCCGACCAAATTGAAATTGTCAATATTTTTAATGGCGATCCCGCTAACTTCCAATATGTGGATTCCAACAATCTCAATTACATTCAAATCAATAATATTGGCCTAGAAACCGAGATTGTGAGCATGAGGGTTACCATTGCTAATGATTCTATATTTGGCTTATTTGTCGACACCGAAAGGATACAGAAAGAATGTTGTTTTGAAAATATTTACAACGAAATACAAGTGTCAGGATCTGAATATGAGTATGATACTATATCAGATTTGTATACCATCCTAGTCGATTAACCCGTATTTATTAAAAAAGGCCGCTACTGTATGGAGAAAATGTGTAGCGGCCTACAAAAGCTGCCCACAGGCAGCCAAAATATGATATTGTGTAAAATGTAAGTCCCATTAGTTCCTATCAAAAACTTCTAGAACATGACATTGATTCGTTTCATTTCAATACCGCAACAATCATACACAACCCCCAGGACTATAGCCAAAGCATTAGTATTGATAGTGTTCAAGACACGAGTTTTTAGGTTTGTTATTGGTTAGTAACGTCTTGAAAAGCAGGGTCGTATCCCTTTAACAAAGGCTTAATAAAAGATTAACAATTACCACGACTATGTTCTTGGTGAAACTTGCCCTACCTTTGACTCTTGGAAAAGAAATCTCAGTTAGAATTTATCGCACTTATGGCGGCTTTAATGTCGGTCGTGGCATTGGCTATTGACGCATTGCTACCTGCATTGGATATCATCGGCATCTCACTTGGAGTCACACAAGCAGCCAATAACCAGTTGCTTATTATCATGATATTTCTAGGTCTTGGTGTAGGCCCTCTTTTCTTTGGGCCTCTCTCTGATAGTAAAGGTCGGAAACCCGTCGTTTACATTGGGTTTATCATCTTTATCTTGGCCAGTTTTATATGTTTATTTGCGCAAAGTCTTGAAGTCATGATTCTTGGTCGAATTTTACAAGGAGTCGGCCTCTCAGCTCCTAGAACCATTGCCATTGCCATTATTAGAGATGTCTATAGCGGAGATTATATGGCTCGCATTATGTCCTTTGTTACGGTAGTCTTTCTTCTGGTTCCTATAGTGGCTCCTGCCCTTGGAAAATATATTCTGGATCATTACGATTGGCAGGCTATCTTCTATGTTCAAATTGCACTTTGTTTTTTGGTCGCTTTTTGGTTCTGGAAACGACAAAAAGAAACCCTTAAACCAGAAAATACGATTCCATTTACTCCTGGCATTGTAAGCAATGGGTTTACCCAGGTCTTTAAATACAAAGACACTATGGGATACACACTTATCTCTGGATTTATTGTGGGATCTTTCTTAGTGTATCTCAGTGCATCTCAACAGATTTTTCAAGAGCAATATGGCCTCAAGGATGAGTTTCCTTACATCTTTGCTGGGTTGGCTATTTCCGTAGGAATTGCCACCTTTCTAAACGGATCTTTGGTCCTTCGATTTGGTATGAAACGCCTGGTTACTTTAGCACTGTGGAGCTTTTTCGTCACCTCGCTATCCTATGTTATTCTTTTTCATACAGGTACTAATCCATCCATTATCGTGCTCCTAGCCTTCTTTGCATTGCAGTTTTTTGCGATTGGTTTTCTATTCGGAAACCTACGAGCCTTAGCCATGCAACCTGTAGGACATATTGCCGGTATCGGAGCCGCCATCACTGGATTTATATCTACCATTATGGCCGTGCCCATTAGCACCTTTATAGGACGTTATGTAGATAGCTCTTCCCTCCCACTTTTTATTGGCTTCTCGGTGAGTGCCTTTATTTCCTTATGTATCCTGTTCTATCTTAAAAAGAAATAATGTTAACTTTATCAAGTACTTACGACTTCTTTACTATGAAAAACATCTTACTAGTTGTACTATTTCTTTGTAGCCCTATACTCTTAGCCCAATCCATTACTATCGATGAGGCCAAGGCTAGTATTACGTTTAATTTTGAAGACGATGATGTAGAGGGAACGCTTTCTGGTTTTGAGTTCTTCGGAAGTGTAGACCTAAATAACCTGGAAGGAAGCTCTTTCTCTGGAAGCGTTGCTACCGAAACGATCGACACCCATAACTGGCTGCGTAATCGTCACTTACGACGAAAATATTTTAACGCGAAAGACTTTCCGAAGTTAACGTTCAATAGTACTAGGGTTTCAGGAACCGCCAATAACTTTACAGTAATAGGTGCGCTTTCTATCAAGGGAACAAAAAAGGAGGTCAGTTGGAACTTCCGTCAAAAAGAAAATATGCTAGTTGGCACCACCACTATAAACACCCAAGATTTTGATATCGCGATCCACAAAAAATACGAAGAGAATAATGCGACCATCCAAATCACACTGCCGTTTCAATAACTTGTAATAGCTTGTTTACTCCACAAAGTTCTCGGAGTCATACACCACTACTTTAGACCAAAGAGTTGAAGACTCTTCTATAAACAGTTTGTGGGCAGGATCTTCTTGATAACGATCTTGAGCGGCCTTGTCTTTAAAAGTGAGTAACAAACTGTAGGTATACCTAGTAGCGATTACTTCACGAGCTGTGGCTGCCGGTATTCCAATATGACGGGTGGTAATATCTGGAGAATTAAGTATAAATTTTGTGAGAGAGGTCTCAAAAGCCGTTCTGTCGGCCTTATTATCAGGTCGATGAAGCCAAAAATATACTGTGTGAGCAAAACCTCCTTCTATAAGTGAATAGTTAATCATATCGTCTTTTGAAGTGGTATCAATATCCGTTTCCAATGTGGTTTTTTCTGAAACTTCTTTACATCCAGGAAGTACAAAAAGAGAGAGTAATAAGACCAAAATAGACAAACGCATAGTATGTGGGTTAGTTAGATAACCCAAGGTACTACATTTGTAACAACTAGCGGTTGTTATTCATTGTTTGACTTCTGAAGCACGAGTTCTCCTTGCTCATTCAAAACGAGACGATCGTTCTTAGTTTTACTAAGGAAGTTTGAAGATCTTCTATAACGAGATTGGAAGTCGGCATGCTTTTTTTTCTGAATCTGCTTTGTCATAATTCCGTCTTTATACCTTCGAAATTAAACAGTAAAAGATTATTTTTAAAACTTTTTATAGAAATTTTGTGATTTAAACGCATTTTTAACATTTATCTGTATGAAGTATAAACTACTCACAACCTTGTTTTTAGCCTGTCTAATCTTAATTTCATGCAAGGACAAAAGTCCAGCAGTAGTGAAAACAATTTCAGAAGTTAAAAAGCCGATTGAAGCGACGCTCCTGTACGAAATTCCGTCACAATTGGGGGAAGGTGCATTTTGGAATTACAAAACACAAGAATTCTATTGGATCGATATTGAAGGGAAACAACTGCATATTTACAATCCGGCTAAGACTCATAACCGCTCCTTCCCTACACCCTCGCGAATTGGAACGGTAGTGCCACAAAACGATTCTATAGCCATCGTAGCGCTAGAAGACGGAATCTATACGATGAATACCAACACAGGATTCGTCTCATTGTTATCGGATGTGGAAAGTGAAATGACAATCAATCGCTTTAATGATGGAAAATGTGACCCTAATGGAAACCTATGGGTAGGTTCCATGAATCTGAAACAAGAGGCCGCAACGGGATCGGTGTATAAAGTTTCGGAAAATGGAGAAAGCATAAAAATGATAGATAGCGTAACCATTTCAAACGGAATTGTTTGGACTGGTGATGCCAGTACCATGTATTATATAGATACTCCTACAGGGAAGATTCAGGCATTTGATTACGATACGGAAACTGCGACAATTTCTAATGAAAGAACCGCGGTTATAGTGGACCCAAAAGATGGGTTTCCAGATGGGATGACCATTGATGAAAATGACAACCTTTGGGTGGGATTATGGAATGGCAATGCTGTGGGGAATTACAATCCAAAAACAGGAGAATTGATCCAGAAGATATCGGTGCCTGCTCACAATGTGACAGCTTGCGCCTTTGGAGGCGAACAATTAGATAAGTTGTATATCACCACAGCTAGTATTGACATGACTCCAGAAGAAAAGGAACAATATCCACTAGCGGGATTATTGTTTATCGCAGATGTTGGGGTAAAAGGTGTCCCTGGTAATTTATTCGGAACAACTGCTAATGAATAAACTCATCATCATCATGGGAGTTAGCGGCTGCGGAAAAACAACTGTGGGTGAAGCACTAGCAAAGGCTTTAGCGCTCCCGTTTTATGATGCGGATGACTACCATCCAAAAGCTAACATTGAAAAGATGCGTTCCGGAACCTCACTTACCGATATAGATCGTAGACCGTGGTTAGAAATACTCGCCAAAAATCTTGTTACTTGGAAATCGGATGGAGGCGCTGTTTTAGCTTGTTCGGCCTTAAAAGAAGACTACCGAAACCAATTGCAGCAATACGAAAAAGTAAACTGGGTCTATCTCGCTGGCGACTTTAAGACCATTCATCACAGGATGAAACACAGAGCTCACTTTATGAAAGCCAATATGCTGCAGTCCCAATTCGATACCCTAGAACCCCCTAATTACGGGATTCAATTGCAGGTGTCTTTACCGGTTCGAGAAATGGTTCATAAAATAACAGATATACTTTCTTATGCATAAATCGCACTTCGGAATAATTGGATTAGGCGTTATGGGACGTAGCCTTGCAAAGAATATCGCAGGTAACAGCTACCCACTATCGGTCTATAATCGGATCACACCTTCAGAAAAAGAAGTGATTCCTACATTTATGAAGGAGGTAACATCGAAGTCGGTTCAAGGGTTCACTGACCTATCGTCTTTTGTGGATTCTCTAGCGTCTCCCAGACGTGTATTACTCATGGTAAATGCCGGGACTGCTGTTGATCATGTACTAGAAAACCTCATTCCACTGCTAGCACCTGGTGATATTATTATTGATGGGGGTAATTCACACTATCAAGATACCCAACGACGGGTATCATTCTTACAAGATAAACAACTTCATTTTATAGGAGCTGGAATATCTGGTGGCGAAGAAGGCGCTCTCAAAGGCCCTTCTATGATGATAGGAGGCGATAGCGAAGCGTACAGCCACGTTCAACCTATATTTGAAGCAATGGCAGCTAAAGATGTCAAGGGCAAGCCCTGCGTCACATTGATAGGGACAGATGGCTCTGGTCATTTCGTAAAAACAGTACACAATGGTATAGAATATGCAGAGATGCAATTGCTGGCGGAGTGTTACGCACTCCTAGTACCTTCGTATAGCTATCCAGAAATAGCGGCTATTTTTAAAGAATGGAATAAGGGAACATTACAGAGTTATCTACTTGAAATCACAGCAGACATTCTCATAAAAAAAGAAGGTGATGACTACCTCATAGACAAGGTATTAGATAAAGCTGGTAGTAAAGGTACGGGATCTTGGACTTCTCAAACGGCTTTTCAATTAGGTATTCCAACACCTACAATTAATGCTGCCGTGTTGGCGCGATACATGTCGTCATTCCATAAAGAGCGTTCCACATGGTCATCCAAAGTATCAAAGACTATGAAATCTGAGGATACTATCAATCTAGAAGACCTAAAAACTACTTACACATTCGCACGAATTATAAATCACCACCAAGGCTTCCAACTTATTAAAGAAGCAGCCAAAGAAAACAATTGGGAGATCGATCTTAGTGAGCTTGCGCGTATCTGGACTTCGGGTTGCATCATAAAGTCAAAATTCATGGAATCCCTAGTACAAACTTTTAAAAATTCTGAATCAATCTTAGAAGATTTCGATCATTTCAATAGCTTAGTCTCTTCAGAAAAAAGCATAGTATCAATTTTAAAGTATGCCTTAAGCAATAGAACATCTATAGCTTCTATATCAAATAGTTATGATTATTTTATTTCATTGACAACAGCACGATCATCAGCTCATATAATTCAAGCGCAACGCGATGAATTTGGCGCACACACATACAAAAGAATAGACAGACCAATAGACCAATCCTTTACAACTAAATGGACTTCGAATGGATAGCACATTACTTATAGCCATTGCAGCCGGTGTCGCAGTGTTGCTTATACTCATTTTACGATTTAAGATTCAGGCATTTCTAGCGTTGCTCATTGCCAGTATAGTATCTGGTTTATTAGCAGGTATGGAACCCATGATGATTATCGATACCATTAAAAAAGGAATGGGTAATACACTGGGGTTTGTTGCAGTTGTCGTAGGGTTAGGTGCCATGTTTGGTGCTATTCTTGAACATTCAGGTGGCGCCGAGGCTATTGCTGCCTCCCTCTTAAAGAGATTTAAGGAAAAAGGAACCTCTTGGGCATTGATGCTAACTGGTTTTTTTATAGCCATTCCCGTCTTTTTTGATGTGGCATTTATCATCTTGGTTCCTCTTATCTATTCTATACAGAGAAAGTCGGGTAAATCATTGCTACTTTATGCCATTCCATTATTGGCAGGACTCGCAATTACTCATTCTTTCATACCCCCTACGCCAGGTCCTGTTGCTGTGGCAGATATTTTAGATGCCGACTTGGGCTGGGTCATTGTATTTGGTTTCATAGTTGGAATTCCAACTGCCATTGTGAGTGGTCCTTTATTCGCTAAGTATATTTCTAGAAAAATTCATATTGATGCACCAGCTTTGCTTGAGGAGATTGACACACCAGATAGCAAACGTCCTTCCGTTGCTATGATCTTTGCTATTATCGGACTCCCTATAGTCTTAATCGTTTGTAATACGGTACTTAGCAGTCCGTTAGGCGAAGGGATCGT
>JAHZIZ010000112.1 GCA_022601215.1 Bacteroidota bacterium | reverse complement strand
GTAAAGAAACTGAAGAGGAAACAGGGTATAAAATTTCAAAGGTGAAACGAATTTTTGAAACGTATATGAGCCCAGGTTCAGTAACAGAAATACTGTACTTTTTTGTGGCTGAATATGACAAGGGAATGAAAATTAGCGAAGGAGGTGGCGCTAAAGATGAACAAGAAAACATAGAAGTTTTGGAATTAGATTTCGAAAAGGCGTACGCTATGATAGACACGGGTGAAATCAAAGATGCCAAGACCATTATGTTGTTACAATATGCTAAAATTAATAACTTGCTTAGTTAGTTGCGATTCAGAATGAATAAAACATACCTTATACAGACGGAACGGCTTGGCCTACGTAATTGGGAAAATAGAGATCTTAAACCCTTTGCAGCTATGTGTGCCGATCCAGAAGTAATGAAACACTTTCCTGGCACGTTGACAACAGCCGAAACACAAGAATTGATAAATAGATTGTCCACTCATTATGACGAGTTTGGATATACCTATTTCGCAGTAGACTTACTAGAAACAGGTACATTTATAGGTTTTGCAGGGATTAAGTATCAGACCTGGAAAAGTATATACACCCCCTGTGTTGATATTGGCTGGCGTTTGCAACGTTCTTCTTGGGGAAAAGGCTATGCCACCGAAGCCGCCAAGGCATGTTTGGAAGCCGCATTTACAACCTTCAACATTTCCGAAGTGCTTTCTTTTACACCAGACACCAATACTGCTTCTGAACATGTGATGAAAAAAATAGGCATGGAATATATTGGGAATGTGCAACATCCGGCAATAGAAAATGATCCCCGATTTAAACACTGCGTAGTTTATAAATCATACAAAACAGAACAATCATAAAATACTTATTATGCTTGCATAGCACATTGATTCGCTTTTCTTACCTTTACTGAAATATCTAAAAACACTATGAATTTAAAAGCAAAAATGCTTCGTGACGACGCTTTACAAGGAAAAACGATTGTCGTAACAGGTGGAGGTAGCGGACTGGGAAAAGCCATGACCACATACTTTCTTGAATTAGGCGCCAATGTAGTTATCACTTCTCGAAATTTAGAAAAACTAGAAACAGTTAAAACCGAATTAGAAGCTCAAACGGGTGGAAAGGTATTACCTGTACAATGTGATGTTAGACACTACGACCAAGTAGAGGCAATGGTAAAAGCTTCGGTAGCTGCTTTTGGAAGTGTGGATGTTTTACTCAATAATGCCGCAGGAAATTTTATCTCCCCTACCGAGCGACTTTCGGCCAATGCATTTGACACTATAATTGACATTGTTTTAAAAGGAACCAAAAACTGTACGCTCGCATTTGGGAAACATTGGATTGAAAAAAAAGAAACCAACAAAACCGTTCTTAATATAGTAACAACATATGCATGGACTGGATCCGCCTATGTAGTACCAAGCGCAACAGCCAAAGCTGGTGTATTAGCCATGACACGTTCACTAGCAGTAGAATGGGCAAAATACGGTATGCGCTTTAATGCCATTGCCCCAGGCCCCTTTCCTACCAAAGGTGCATGGGACCGTTTACTTCCAGGAGAGCTCAAGGAAAAATTTGATTTGGCCAAAAAAGTACCTTTGAAACGTGTTGGAGATCATCAAGAATTGGCGAATCTAGCGGCTTATTTAGTGTCTGATTTTTCTGCTTATCTCAATGGAGAAGTGATCACTATTGATGGAGGCGAATGGCTCAAAGGAGCTGGACAAATGAATCTTCTCGAAGAAGTCCCAGAGCAAATGTGGGATATGCTTGAAGCTATGATTCGATCAAAGAAAAATAAATAAACCCAGGATTTAATTGGTAAAGATGCTCCGTAATAAGTAAAAACAACTTATTACGGAGCATTTTGTCGTCATAAAGACATAGAAAACAATGTTTCATTCTCATGGATGTCAGGCCCTTCGATATGACAATCATGTTTACATTCATATGCTAATACAATAATTCATATAGATTACGGTTTAACCGTATACTTTGCAATTGTTCACTTAGTGTTAACAAAATTCATTTTCTATCAACATAATTAATCGTATTTTTAACTCATAAAATTGCATGAAATTTAATGGGTAAAATAATAGCTATTGCCAACCAAAAAGGAGGAGTAGGAAAGACTACTACCTCTGTCAATTTAGCTGCTTCCCTAGGTGTACTAGAGAAGAAAGTATTATTAATTGACGCCGATCCCCAGGCGAATGCTACCTCGGGATTAGGAATTGATGTTGAATCAGTTCAACTAGGATCATACCAATTACTAGAACATACAGTAGCCGCTAAGGATGCTATAGTTACTACAAATTCACCAAATGTTGATTTAATTCCTGCTCACATAGATTTGGTAGCGATTGAAATTGAGTTGGTGGATAAAGAACAACGAGAGTATATGCTTAAAAAGGCCGTGGAAAGCCTAAAGTCTGAATATGACTATATCTTAATTGATTGCGCCCCCTCTCTTGGGCTACTCACCCTAAATGCATTAACGGCGGCCGATAGTGTAATGATCCCTATTCAATGTGAATATTTTGCGTTAGAAGGGTTAGGAAAGTTATTGAATACGATTAAGAGTGTTCAAAAAATACACAACCAAACCCTTGATATTGAAGGACTGTTACTCACTATGTATGACTCTCGCTTGCGACTCTCCAATCAAGTAGTAGAAGAGGTGAAAAAGCACTTCGACGAGATGGTTTTTCAGACCATTATACAACGTAACGTTCGTCTAAGTGAAGCACCGAGTTATGGAGAGAGTATTATTAGTTACGACGCAGGTAGTAAAGGTGCCAATAATTACTTAAGTTTGGCAAACGAATTAATTGAGAAAAACGTTTAATTAGTTACCCGTCTATGCGGGAAATGAATATGGCGAAAGCAACAAAAAAACAAGCTTTAGGACGCGGTCTTTCGGCCCTACTGAAAGATCCAGATAACGACATTAAATCTGTAGAAGACAAAAATGCGGATAAAGTCGTGGGCAATATTGTCGAGTTAGAACTTGGTACAATTGAAGTAAATCCCTTTCAACCGCGTACTAGTTTTAACGAAGAAACACTGCGCGAGCTAGCTTCTTCCATAAAAGAACTTGGAGTGATACAGCCTATTACCGTGCGTAAATTAGGTTTTAATGACTATCAGCTTGTAAGCGGTGAACGTCGATTTAGAGCTTCAAAACTAATCGGGTTAACCACGATCCCGGCGTATATTCGCATCGCTAACGATCAAGAATCTTTAGAAATGGCACTGGTGGAAAACATCCAGCGTCAAGACCTAGACCCCATTGAAATTGCTTTATCCTACCAAAGATTAATTGAAGAAATTCAAGTGACTCAGGAGGAGCTTAGTGATCGTGTAGGTAAAAACAGGAGTACTGTCGCTAATTACTTACGATTGTTAAAATTAGATCCAATAGTGCAAACTGGAATGCGAGATGGTTTTATTTCCATGGGACATGGACGTGCACTTATCAACATTGAAGATACTAACGATCAGTTAAATATTTATGAGAAGATCCTAGCAAATTCACTCTCTGTTCGTGAAACAGAAGCTATGGTGCGCCAGTTTAGAAGTCCAAAAGAAAAACAGACCACTAGCCAAAAAACAATTCCACATTTCGCCAATAAAGGAAGTAGAGAATTATCTGATTTACTTGATGTAAAAGTAGTCATTAAGGCTAGCAAAAGCGGAAAAGGACAATTAGTTGTGCCTTTTAAAGACGAAGCAGACTTTCAACGTATTTTGAATCTCATAAAAAGTGAAAAGTAGGCTTTTCCATATTTTTTTCCTTTTTCTAGGTTGTTCTCTTTTTGCACAAACAAGTGATTCACTTTCTGTAAAAAAAGAAAAAGTATTGGTTGTAAAAGATACAACCAACTTTTCAGATGGCTACGATCCACTTGCCCCTTCGCGAGCAGCCTTCTATTCGGCAGTGCTTCCCGGTCTGGGACAAGCCTATAACAAACGTTATTGGAAAATACCGATTGTTTATGCAGGAATTGGAACTGGAATTTATTTCTATATTCAAAATTCTAACGATTACAACAGCTTTCGAGATGCCTATAAACGTCGTTTAGCTGGTTTTACGGATGATGAATTTCAAGGAATTTCAGATCAGAGACTTATTGATGCGCAACGCACCGCTAGTAGAAACAGGGATGTTAGTATTATTATTTCCCTAGCTTTTTACATGTTAAATATCATTGATGCCAATGTCGATGCTCACTTACAACAATACAATGTAAGTGAGGACCTATCCTTACAACCTAATGTATTTAAAGATCCAGTAAATGCAAATGCAAATTATGGACTATCTCTTAAATTAAATTTAAAATGAAGATAGCATTATTAGGATATGGAAAAATGGGGAAAACCATTGAAAAACTGGCTGTTGCCAATGGGCATAGTATTGTTTATACCTCTGGAAGTTCAGAAACAAAAGGAGCGTTATCTGAAGCAGATGTGGCCATCGAGTTTTCCGTACCCGACAGCGCCGTGAGCAATATAACGAAATGTCTTGAAAAACAAATTCCAATTGTATGTGGCACCACTGGTTGGTTAGATCATTACAATGAAGTGCTAAAGTTATGTGAAGAGCGTAACGGAAGTTTTATCTATGCGTCAAATTTCAGCATTGGAGTAAACCTCTTTTTTAATCTTAATGAATACCTTGCCAAACTTATGAAACCATGGAAATCTTATGACGTTTCTATAGAAGAGATTCACCATACTCAGAAACTGGATGCCCCAAGTGGAACTGCCATTTCTTTGGCCGAAGGAATTATTCCTCATTCAGAAAAGAAGAAATGGAAATTGGATAGTCAAGTTACAGAAGACCTGAGTATTACAGCAAAGAGAATTGAAGATGTAAAAGGAACGCATATTACAACCTACACATCTCCCATTGATACCATCAGCATAGCTCATGAAGCGCATACTCGTGACGGTTTTGCTATGGGAGCTATTCTGGCAGCCGAATGGCTTAAGGATAAAAAAGGTGTCTTTACTATGAAAGACGTATTGCAAATTAACTAAGAAAACAATGAAGTAAGTTACTTCTGAAAAACATACAATTATGAGTTGGACACAATGGATCATCACCATCCTAATTATTCAAGTAATTCACTTTTTAGGAACTTGGAAGTTATATGTTGCGGCTGGACGAAAGGCATGGGAAGCTGCCGTACCTGTTTACAATGCCGTTGTACTAATGAAGATTATTAACCGCCCATGGTGGTGGGTAATTCTACTATTTATTCCTATCGTACATCTTATTATGTTTCCAGTAATATGGGTAGAAACGCTCCGCAGTTTTGGGCGTAATAACACCAAAGAAACCTTTCTGGTATTAATCACATTTGGATGCTACCTCTATTATGTAAACTACACCCAAAAAGTAGCATATGTCAAGGATAGAGAGTTAAAACCAAGAACTTCAGCGGGCGAATGGACCAGTTCCATTTTATTTGCTGTGGTTGCAGCAACCATTGTACACACGTACTTTATGCAGCCGTTTACTATTCCATCGTCTTCGCTGGAAAAGACATTGCTTGTGGGCGACTACTTATTTGTTAGTAAGTTTCATTACGGTGCAAGGACACCAATGACTGCTGCAGCATTACCAATGGTTCATGATACGCTACCCGTAGCTAAAACTAAGACCTATTGGGATAAATTGCAATTTCCGTACGGAAGAATACCTGGCTTTCAGGACATAAAACGTAACGATATTGTAGTGTTTAGTTGGCCCGTAGATACACTCATTGACATCCGTCCAGGTGCGATGAGAGGAAGTGTCGTAAAACCAATTGATAAAAAATCTAATTACGTCAAGCGATGTGTTGGAATTCCTGGAGATTCACTGGAAGTGAGAGATGGTTACGTCTATATTAATGGCAAACAAAATCAACTCCCTGACAGGGC
>JAHZIZ010000111.1 GCA_022601215.1 Bacteroidota bacterium | reverse complement strand
TCACCCTTTTGATAGTGGTTAAATAACCGTTTTGCATGAAAATTAGAGCATTTTTATCATCTGCAATACGTTCTAAGTCGACCCCTCTAGAAGGTTCTCGTAACGTCGAATCATTTTTTTGTATCAGGATATCTTTGGAATAGGGGCTAATGATAAACATTTGATTATCCTCCTGAACAATTTGCAGCTCAAAGTTTCCTTCTTCTAATAAAAACGTACCGATAAAACTTTTAAATTTTTCCGTTTCAATGATCGTCTTTGAAGGTTTTTCAGTTGAAGAACTAACCTCTACATTGTTGGTGCTTGTTGTTTGACCATACCCTAAAGAATATACGAATAGGGCCAGTGCTGTTGTAAATTGAATTAAATTTTTCATTATATAGTTGTTTTGATTAATGCCTCAAAAATGCGAGGAATCCCTAGGTTGAAAAAAAAAGAATGATGAGTGATTCTGAAAAGATGATGAATACATTAATAGCCAGATATCCTTTAAATAGGATCGTTTGGACAAGAAACATGTTTCTTCATCATAAAAAAGTGCCCATTTGATGAAGAAAAGATATTTTTGAAAGAACTTCATACCACAAATCATGTCAAAACTCGATACTTGGATAGATAATAGAATTGTACAGAACCTGTTTATATGGCTCTGCCTTTTCGTGATATTTGTAGGAGCCATTCAGGCAGAAAATAAGGTGACCGCTGCGCTTTTTATTATTGCATTATTAGCGCCCGCAGCCTATATAAATAACCTTTTTGTCTTACCGTTTTTCAATAAAAACAACTATACGTTTGCCGCACTTTTTTTAGTGAATACAGCAGTGTTTACCGGTATTGCTTTAGTTTCCATTTCGATTAGTCTGAAACAAGATTTTAAATGGACGATGTTTCTCAATCTTTTTGGGATTCTAATTTTAGCACTCACCTTTGGAAGCGCAATAAAAATGGCTCGAGATAGTTTTGTACGAAGACAACAAGAAAAAGAAGCCGAATTGAAGCTCTTAAAGGGACAATTAAATCCGCATTTTTTGTTTAACACCTTAAATAACCTCTATGGTCTGTCGGTAGTAAAATCGGATAAATTACCCAGCCTTATGTTGAAGCTCTCAGATTTGCTTCGATACAGTCTCTATGAAACGAAAGATGCTTTCGTGCCTTTAGAAAAAGAGATCCAATATTTAGAAAACTATATTTCGCTTGAGAAAATTAGATTGGAAGACACCACAGACATTCAATTTTCTAAAACGGGAAATATCTCTTCTAAATATATTGCCCCCATGTTACTGATCGTTTTTGTAGAAAATGCCTTTAAACATTTGGAGGCTAGCAGTAGTAAAAAAATGAAAGTAGTCATAGCAATAAAAGAAGAAAAAAATAAGCTCTATTTTACCTGTGAAAATACCGTAGACACTATGGCTATAGCAAACGAAAATATAGAAATAGGGAAGAGTAGTGGAATAGGACTAAAAAATGTTACCAAACGATTATCTTTAATGTATCGAGACGCTCATACATTATCCATAGATAAAAGAGAAGAAATATTTAGAGTTCAACTAACGCTTGATTTATAATATGAAAAAGCTACATTGTATTATAGCAGATGATGAGCCTATTGCACGTCAAATTTTGGAAAATTATATAACCGACACGCCTTCTTTAGCACTCGTTGCTACTTGTAAAAATGCCTTTGAAGTGATGGAAGTTTTACAAAACCGCACCGTGGACATCTTGTTTCTAGACATTAATATGCCTAAACTTTCTGGTTTAAGTTTACTTAAAACAATGCATAGCAAACCGAATGTTATTATTACCACTGCTTATAGTGAATACGCGGTAGAAGGGTTTGAACTGTCAGTAACAGATTATTTACTTAAACCTTTTTCCTTAGAGCGCTTTTTGAAAGCTGTCATGAAAATTAAAGCGGAAGGAGAGGTCGATCATATTAGGACCCCTGAACTAACTCAAGAAAATAGGATGCCTGAATTCCTATTTGTGAAAAGTGATAAGAAAATTATTAAAATTAATCTAGATGTTATTTCACATATAGAGGCCTATGGAAATTATGTTAAGATCTATACCGATAAGATGATCTTAACTCCGCAAAGCTTGTCAGATTTCTTAACAAAGCTTCCAGATAACTTTTTACGTATTCATAAGTCTTACGTAATAAATTTTAATTCAATAAAATTGATTGATGGGAACCAAATTGTACTACAGAATGATGAGAAGCTGCCCATTGGAAAGTCATATCGAAAATCTGTTTTGGATAGAATATAAAGCCGCCTATTATAGATATATCAGGGCAAATAATAAATTAGGGGACTAAGTAATAAGTCGAGCGATTCATTTCAATTTTGTAACCTCTGTATCGGTTATACTTTGATGGATAGACTTCCTTGAAATAAACTGTCACATAAAGAATAGGTAGTCGGTTTTTAACTTTAACGACAAAAATTATATGAAAATAAGTATCCATAAAATATTTATAGATATCTTTAGACACTGATTTTTAACTAAGTTACTATGAAAAAAACTATTTTTTTACTTCTTATGATGCCAATGATAGCATTGGCCCAAGTACACAAGCCGGGTAAGGTTTCACAAGCGATTACCGAGGCAAAAGCCGATAATACAGAATTTCAATCTTTTGAAGTTCACAATGCATTGACAAAAAATGTCTCGGCAGATTATGCGGAAACGGTTAGCGACGGTGTGGTTTTCACATTAGACCAATCAAGTTTTCAGAGTCTTTTGGCTCAAAATCCAGAACAAATGAGTCTTAGTTTACCATTTAAATCTAATGGAGAAACTGTGACCGTTGATTTAATGCAGGTGGAAGTATTTGCTCCTGACTTTAAGGCGGTTACCGACACTGGGCAGGATATTACCAACGAAGTTGATTTTGGGAAACACTATAAAGGTGTTATCTCTGGAAATGAACATTCTTTGGTAGCCATAAGTATTTACGAATCTCAGATTAGTGGTTTTATCGCTAACAGTGATGGAAATTATACTTTGGGCAAAATTAGAAGCTCAGATGTTGAACATATCATTTATAAGGATAGTGATTTAAACGTATCCTTTGATTTCAACTGTTCCATGGAAGATGATGGAGTTGGCTATACGGTAGAGCAATTAACTGCTCCTACGCAAGAGTCAGATCCTGGAGACATTGTAGATGTTTATGTTGAAGCGGGTCAAAGTGTTTATAACACTTTTGGTCAGAACCTTCCAAACACAGTGGCTTTTTTAACAAACTTATTTACTCAAAGTTACATCTTGTATTCAAATGATGGAATTATCGCAAGAACATCGAACATGATGATCTGGGTAAATCCTGATCCATATAACGGTGGAGATTCCTCAAGTCAATTGGGAAAATTTGCGGCTCAAACAGATTTCCTAAATGGAGATCTAGGTCATTTAGTGATGATGCAGAACTTTGGTGGAATTGCTGCAGGATTTTCAGGAATTTGTCCTAATAATTCTGATGCTAGTTTATGCTATTCTGGTTTAGCTGGAACGAACGTACAAGACGTTCCTTTATATTCATTTAACGTATATCTAATTTCACACGAAATGGGTCACCTATTAGGTTCGAGACATACCCATGCTTGTGTTTGGAATGGAGACGATACTGCGATTGACAGTTGTTCTGGATTTACTGAAGGTGGTTGTCCATTGCCAGGAAACCCAGCCGGAGGTGGTACAATTATGAGTTACTGTGGTAATACTAATGTAGGTATTGACTTCAATTTAGGATTTGGCCCTCAGCCTTTAGCGGTTATAATGAATAATATACTGGAAGACGGTAATTGTTTAGAAGAAGAGCCAGTATTGATCCCACCAACTGCCGTTTGTAAAACACACATCGTTACTTTAGATACCAATGGAGAAGCAACTATAGAGTTGTCAGATATTGAAGGTGGAAGTTATGACGATGATGGAATAGACTCTATGTCTATTGATGTTACTACGTTAACTTGTGCTGATGTTGGTTATAAAGATGTTACATTGACGGTAACTGATACAGATGGATTAGTAAGTACATGTATATCTTATGTGGAAGTAATCGATGGAACAGAAGTGGTTCTTTCTTGTCCTGATGACTTAACAGTGAGTGTTCCTGCAGGAACTAATTACGTGCTTGAGGACTTCCAAGATGATTTCACACTTGCCTCGGCTATTTGTGACCAAGCGCCTTTCCTTGCTTCTTCTCAAAACCCGAATCCAGGTAACGAATTAGAAATAGGTGTACACGTTATTACAATTAATGTATTAATAACCGATGGAGTTGTAGAGTCTTGTACTTTTGAAATTACAGTAGAAGAAGAAGTATTAGGATTGGATGACAATTCAATTTTATCAAGTCTGGTATTATATCCAAATCCAGCCGTTGAGACTTTATTTGTTAGTAATCCTGAGAACCTAGCTTTAGAATCCATTTCAATTTATGATATAGCTGGAAGGCTAATTAAATTGGTGGATCTAAACGAGATGGGTATAGAACGAACAATTGATGTTTCAGAACTATCTGCTTCTAATTACTTTGCGGTAATTCAAGGTGCTGAAGGTAAAATAGTGAAACAACTTATTATACAGTAAACACTGTTTATAGTAATACTAAAAGGGCTGTCCATTCGGACAGCCCTTTTTTATTGTTGTTATTATTGTAACGTATTTAAACTATCTTCTAATACTTTCATTATTACTCGAAGAAGTGTTTATGGCTTAGTACTAATTACATTATTTCTTTTGAATGTCTTCAATCCGCATAGAGAGATGTGCATCTTTAACTAATCCACAATTAACACGTGCTAATTCCTCAAATTTAATTCTAACAGGCAACCCATCTTCATAAAAGTCAGCGCTCAAATTGGTAGGCATATAAATGGTAGAAGAGACATCAACGACCCATCCGCATCCATCTAAAGAACGATCCCCATAATTTCTAATAATTGCGTCTTCATAAGTATTGGTAGTCGTACTGGCATCGGTTACCGATCCTGTTTTACTCTTACAAGCTATAAATAGTAGCGACATGGATATGGTAATTAGAAATGTTTTTTTAACAAGCATCGTATTATGATTATAAAGTGAATGAACTATTTTATGTGTTTGATTTAAGGTAAATATACAATAGAAATGGAGATTGTTACAAACATACTTTGTGCCAAGATTAGATTGGTAAGGTAAATGGATCTAAATTTCATTCAATAAACCATCGTTACTTTCCTTTACTAAGATGGTTCTTAACGCATCCTTAACCAGTATTTAGAAGGAATAATTGTTCTTATATAATTGAAACTAAACGGGAAATATCTCGGCTGAAGAAGTGTACTTCTTTGATGAGTTAATTGATGATGGTAGTGGAACTATTCGGTATTCGCAATTAATAGTTGGCAACCGTCAAGATCCAAAATTATTTAGCAAACATATAAACGGCGGTAAGAGTTTTCACCCTTATATTGCCCCGGACGAGTACTATCTTATATTTCATATTATAAGAGAAGGTGGAAATGGTGATACTGATATCTATATTAGTTTTAAACAAACGGATGGTTCATGGGAAACAACACTAAAATTAGGAGATAAAATAAATACAGGAACTTTGGAAGTAACCGCCTCGGAGACCCCAAATGGTAAATATCTTTTTTTCAATTGAAATATGGGTTCAGACAATTTTGAAAATGGTGATGTACTTTAGGTAAATGTAAAGTATATTGAAATGTTAGGACCCAAAACCTAGTGACTCCCAAAAGAGGTTATGAATTAGTAAAAGTGATAGTACAAGCTATTGAACTGTTTTACATGTCTAAAAACTCTTCTTGAAAACTTGTGATAAAATCATGTATGTACTTTTTAGCTAGATCTCTCCTTCTAACAACTAAATAATGTTTCCTTTTTAAACCATTAATACTTATACGTTTAAATTGTATCTCTTTTGACAATTTAAAACGTGATAATTGCCATTTAGGAGCGCACATAATTCCCATATTTGCCTCAATCATGGATATAGTAATTTCGGTAAAAGGAATTGCAGAAATCCTTTTTGGAATAATTTTAAATTCCTTTAAAAAATGATCATAAACGGATACCCCTTCTAATGGGAAAGAGTTAATTAATAAGTGAATATCTTGAAAATGACTCGCCTCCAAATAATCATGACCATGCAATGAATTCTCCTGATGTATCACTGCAAATATCTCATCCTCGAATACTTTAATACTTTTTAATTCTTCGGCAACTGGCTTCGATGTAACAATCGCAATATCAATCTCATTTGATAACACCTGAGAGATAATTTCATGTGTGGCGCCCAAAGTGACATCGATAGAAATTTCAGGATAGAGGATACCCATTTTTTGAATAAAACTAGGAATCGCTTGAAAAAATGACTGGCATTCTGCACTTAATTTAATGGCGCCTTTAGATCCTTCTACGATGTGCTTTATGTTACTAAATCCCTCATCGATCGTATTAAATAGTTTGTTGGCTAAAGTATATAGTTCTGAGCCTTCTTGGGTGAGTTCCCATTTATTTCTGGTTCTATGGAAGACTTTAAAACCTAATCGTTCTTCTAATTCACGAAGTTGATGACTCAATGCCGACTGTGTTAAAAACAAACGTTCCGTTGCATTGGCAATACTACCTTCTTCTGCAATTGTCTTTATTAATCTGAAGTATCTGAGTTCCATGCATACAAAGATAACAACCTTAGCTATATGTTATCGTTGAAATATTTTCAACTAGGCTTTGAGTTACCTCAATTTCAATACAATGCAACATCGACCACAATCAATAACTTTGGTACTACAAAAGTTAATTAAGTATATGAAAACAATAGGATTAATAGGAGGTATGAGTTGGGAATCGTCAAAATTATATTATGAGTTTCTAAATACGCAGGCAAAAGATATGTTGGGAGGCTCGCATTCTGCCAAGTGTATTATGGTATCTGTTAATTTTGCAGAAATAGAGCGGCTCTCTTTTCAAGGAAATTGGGAGGCAATAGGAGAACTAATGAAAGAAGCGGCACAGCAGTTGGAACGGGCAGGAGCGGAGATTATCATCCTATGTACCAACACGATACACCTAGTAAGCGAATACATTACTGAAAACGTTGATATTCCATTTCTACATATTGCAACTACTACTGGGATTTCAATCAAAAAAAAGGGATTGAAAAAAGTAGCTTTATTAGGTACTAAATTCACCATGGAAAAGGATTTCTATACCAAAACACTAATAAATGACTTTGCACTAGACATTATAATTCCTAATCCACATAGTAGGCGAGTCGTACATGATATTATTTATAACGAATTAGTCAAAGGGCAATTTACAAATTCATCAAAGCAAAAAATTATTTCAATCATAAAGGAACTTGAAGATCAAGGTGCGGAAGGAGTTATTCTTGGATGCACAGAATTACCCATTCTCATATCAGAAAAGGATATAGAAATACCCACATTCGATACGGGGAAAATTCACGCTCATTCTGCCATGGAATGGAGCTTAGTAACAACATCAGTCCCTCGTAATCTCTAAACTAAAAACATGAAAATCAATACATCCATATTTCTCTCGATAGCAGCTATTTTGCTTTTCTCTAGCGTTTCTTGTTCGCAGCATGATTATTTAAAAGACCACATACTTTTTTATAGTTCCTTTGATGGACATACCACTGCAAACATAGCTTTGGGCGATTCAAATTTATATACAGCCAATAATTATAAAGAAGCAGCTAGTGCCATAAAAGGCTTGCATGATTCAAACATTGTTATTGCGGAAGGCGAGGGACTTACTGGTGATGCCATCCACTTTAAAGAGTCTAAAACAGCTGCCGTTTTTTATAAAGCCCATAAAAATGTGGGATACACTACCAAATCATGGAGTGGCACCATATCATTTTGGTTGCGTTTAGATCCAAATAAAGAGTT
>JAHZIZ010000110.1 GCA_022601215.1 Bacteroidota bacterium | reverse complement strand
TTCGCTTTGTCTATCTGTCCAGTACTGGTATAATAGTCAATTAGGCTTGCATAAACTAACAATTTGTTGGTTCTATTAACCTTCTTCTTATTGTCATTCCGAATCGCTTCTTCGGCCAATAACAAGTGCTCCAGAAATTTCGTTTTATTGCCTTGTTTTCTATAGTCGAGGGATTGGTTGTAATATGCGGTTACCAGATGGTGTTCAATATCGAGTTCCTTTATTTTTAAAATGTTTTTATCACGTTCTTCCTTGGCTTTTGTGTAAAATCCGTTCATGCTAAACATGGTTGTTACCCCTTGTCTTGCGTAGTACATGTATTCGTAATCCTTTAAAGATTCGAAATATTCATAGGCTCTTTTGTAACTTTCTCCCGCAGGCACAAATTCCCCTAAGTTAGAATAAGCCTGACCACTAAATAGGAAAGCGTCTGCGATATAAAGAGAATCTTTAGTCGCATAATTTTTCACAGCGTTTTGATAATCAATAATAGATTGCTCAAGGTCTAGTTTGGAATTGGCTCCCCCTCTCTTTAAATATAGGCTACCTAATAGGAAGCTATCTTTTACTTGGTACTTTCGAGCAAGAATGGCATCTACTAGAGTAATGGTCTCCCTCGGTTTATTTTTTATCGTCGTTAGACTATAGCTAACATTCACCAATTTTTTTGCAGCAGCTTCTGTACTATCCAATTTCTTGGCAAGTTCAATATAGGCTAAACTGTACGTGACAAAGTCGTCCGTGTTTTTTCTTCGCGTTTTGGAAATAATGGAATCAAGAATGACTAGTTTTTTTAGACCATCGGTTTCAGTTTCTAACTGAGCTTTATAAAAAGAGACATCCTGAGCAAAAGTGCTCGCAGAGAATCCAATCATAATAAGAGAGAAGAAAAAAACAAAAAATCTTGGCAAAATGATGCGGTTTGTTGGGTTCAAGATAAATATATAAAAAATAAGCTTGTCTTGGACTCGCTATTTTATATAAATACAGTTTCTTCCATAATCGATCACGGTTCGCAGTAATTTGAGCATGTCCGCTCCTAGAATACCATGCACGATTTCTTCATCGGCCTGTTGTAAAGCTTCGTTAACGTGAGACAGATCAAAAAGAACAAACTCTTTTTCCGAAAGGATTTTATTACCAATACGTAGATCATTCTTTTTGGAAATCTTAGTTTCCATATTTAAGGTACCTGCTCCAGCTGCTTTCACATCACTTTTTTCTGACGATAGATGAAAATATCCAGTGTTTCTAAAACCTATACAACTCGTGGAGGCTCCTGTGTCGAGAATAAAATATCCGGGCATATTATTTACCGCTATGGAAAGTTTGTAGTGTCCTGTGGTTAGTTTTTTTAGAGGAATTCTCTCAAAACCTTGAGCTAGAAGAAAGTTTTTTAACGAAGTCAATAGTTTTTTTACAAAGATAGGTAACAAAATACTAGCTTTGCGGCTATGTTAACAGACACACATACACACCTATATAGTGAGGCTTTTGATGAAGATAGAGTAGCTATGATGGAACGTGCCTTTGCGGCGGGTGTGCGACGATTTTTTATTCCTGCAATTGATTCGAGTTATACGCAGTCAATGTATGATTTGGAATCTCAGTATCCAGATCATGTACATTTAATGATGGGGCTTCATCCTACATCAGTTAAAGAAAACTATAAGGAGGAATTAGCTCATGTAATTGATGCTTTTAAGGAGCGGACTTTTTGTGCTGTGGGTGAAATAGGAATAGACTTGTATTGGGACACCAGTACGTTATCTATACAAAAGGAAGCCTTTAGACGTCAAATTCAGTTGGCTAAGGAATATGGCTTGCCTATTGTTATACATTGTCGGGATGCTTTTGATGAAATTTTTGAGGTGTTAGAAACGGAGCGTGACAAGTCACTTTTTGGAATTTTTCACTGCTTTACTGGAACTCTGGATCAGGCCAAACGCGTGATTGGGTTTAATATGAAATTAGGTATAGGAGGAGTTGCTACTTTTAAGAATGGAAAAATCGATCAATTTTTGAAGGAAGTTTCTTTAGAACATATTGTTTTAGAAACAGACGCACCTTATTTGTCGCCTGTCCCATATAGAGGAAAAAGAAATGAAAGTAGTTATCTTGCACTTGTTTGTAAAAAGCTTGCAACTATTTATGGAGTTTCTGAAGATGAAATTGCTCGAATCACTACCCAAAACTCTAAAGCTGTTTTTGGAATATGAAGACCATGCCTAATATTTTATTGATTTATACTGGTGGAACCATTGGAATGATCAAAGATTTTGAAACAGGAGCATTGCGCAACTTTAATTTTGACGATTTACTCAAGCATATTCCAGAACTTAAACTTTTGGATTGTACCATAGAGACTCAGAGTTTTGAATCTCCAATAGATAGCTCGAATATGAATCCATCCTATTGGCAGGACCTCGCATCTATCATTGAGACTCGTTATGACGAGGTTGATGGTTTTGTAGTACTACATGGGAGCGATACCATGTCCTATACCGCCTCTGCATTGAGTTTTATGCTTGAAAACCTGGCGAAGCCTGTAATATTTACAGGTTCTCAATTACCTATTGGAGATCTAAGAACAGATGCCAAAGAAAATTTAATTACTTCTATTCAGATTGCAGCACTTCAGGAAAAGGGAAAGCCCAAGATCGCGGAGGTTGGACTGTATTTCGAATACAAGTTGTATCGCGCAAACAGAACCACAAAGATAAATGCAGAACATTTTGAGGCTTTCGCCTCCCTTAATTATCCTGCATTGGCTGAAAGCGGTGTTCATTTGTCAATCAATGAGGCTGCATTAAGAATTCCGAATCGAAGAAGGAAAATGAAAGTTTATAAAAGCCTAGAATCTCAAATTTTATTGGTGAAGATGTTTCCTGGCTTGACGATAGACATAATAACGCACCTTTTTTCTTCAGAAACTATAAAAGGAGTCGTATTGGAGACGTTTGGAAGTGGAAATATGACCAATGATCCTTCCTTTTTGGAAGCCTTGAGAATGTTGAGAAAGAGAAATATTCCCATTATTAATGTTACTCAATGCTCAGGGGGCAGTGTTTCGATGGGATTATATGAGACCAGTGTAGCCCTAAAAAAGATGGGCGTCATTTCGGGCAAAGACATTACTACTGAGGCAGCTATAGCCAAGTTAATGTATCTTTTGGGTCAAGAGGTTTCAATGGATAGTTTTAAGACTTTGTTCGAAACTTCTCTTAGAGGAGAAATGACGTAAAGAAATCCTATTATTTTATTGTGTCAAAGTATTTTTTTTCGTTATTTGGCAACCCTTTTACCAACGGTATATTGGAGAATTAGAGAGGTGGCCGAGCGGTCGAAGGCGCACGCCTGGAAAGCGTGTATACGCCAAAAGCGTATCGAGGGTTCGAATCCCTTCCTCTCTGCGAATGAAGTTACGAATGAAAGAATGCGTCGAAGCTTGCTTCAGTGCATTTTTGAACAAGTAACTATGAGGTGCGAAGCACCTTAAGTTCATTGCCAGCATAGTTTTTTGGGATCA
>JAHZIZ010000109.1 GCA_022601215.1 Bacteroidota bacterium | reverse complement strand
CTGGGAAGTCATACCCGAAGGTCTTATCCAATTTGAAGAGATGCCGCCAAAGAATGTATAAAAAATGTAATGACAAGCACTCGGTGCTCGTTATATTGCCATTATAGCCATACAATGACAGGAGATAAGTATGAAAACCATGAACTGTAAACAGCTAGGTGGGGCTTGTGATGAAGAGTTTCATGCGAATTCATTCGAAGAAATAGCGGAAATGAGTAAGCAGCACGGTATGAAAATGTTCCAACAAAATGACCCAGCGCACCTTAGTGCAATGAATAAAATGCAGAAGCTAATGCAAAAGCCAGAAGCAATGTCACAATGGTTCGAAAGTAAAAGAAAAGAATTTGAAGAATTGCCCGAAGACTAAGCAATCATGTGCATTCATATCATAACTGTTATCGTGGCTGTTATACCTTCCGATGCATTTTTTTCGTCCCAAATTTAAGCATTATATGAAGTGTGTTCAATGACGATCAATATTGGAAATCTATTTGAATCACTGCCTGAAGATATGAGTGATGAGGTATTTTCAGTTATCGTTCAGGGTAACAATATAAAGATAGAGAGAATCATATCAAAAGGACATACCTCCCCAAAATCAGGGTGGTACGATCAAGATGAGAATGAATGGATCATCGTACTAAAAGGCGAAGCAAAGCTTTCATTCCAAAACAATAACGATGTACATTTAGTGGCCGGAAGCCACCTCAATATTCCAGCTCATACCAAGCATAAAGTGACCTGGACAACGCCAAATCAGGAAACAATATGGTTGGCAGTTCATTACAAATAATACAATCACAAAAAAAGTTTATAACAGAACCTCCGATCTTGTTATACAACTGTTAAACACTTATCGGAAGGGGACACATAACTTATTCAACTCCGAGGAAACCGGATCTATTTGTTTGGGTTTGTTTCTCAACTACATTGAACTGCCAATCTGTTCCGGAAACCAACTTTAATCGCAAAGCTTGTTTTTTGTTTTCTACTTCCAAACTAGGGATAATCAGCTCTGAATTTCCAAAATAAGCATGGCATTTATTAGAATTAGAAACAATGCTTCCTAAATGTACTCGATTTATAGCGCTATATTGATTGGCAACTGAATTGGACAAAATTAACGAATATCGCTCATTCTCATGAGCAACGTTTAGAAGATGAATATCTCCAGTTATTGAATCTATGAAATTTACTCCAGAGTCATTGGTAGAACAGATATCCAACAAATTTCTGGATTGATCTTCTCCAATACTACTGACTATTTGCCTAAGTTCATTAGTGCAGTTTGAATTTTCTATACTTAGATTCTCAAAATTGTTACTGCCCCCTAGATAATCAATCTTTCCTTGTAAGCTCCCCATAAGCACTGAAATTTCTTTATCCTTTTCCTTGCCAGTTTTAATATATTCAGGTAGATGATCAGTCTTAGCAATGAGTAAAAACGGAGTATCACGAAATTGATATAATACATGGGGAAGATTTTCTAAATTTACTGTTATCGTAAATCTGATCTTACCTTCGTCATCAAGTGAAGTTAGTACTCCATGACTGTGTTCTAGAGACTCAAAAGAAATTGGTTGTCCAGAAACACGCATGACAATTTCTTGTTCACCAATCCTTAAGTGATTATTGTGCACATCAACCAATCGATTCTTCTTGCAAATAAAATTATCAAACTCAGTAAGTAAATTATTGTTGATAAATTTAAGTGCATCCAATCGCGGCAAGGAAAGATAATTAATAGCCGATACTTGCCGGGCAGCATCCATTAAGTTTTCTCCAGCTAGAAAGCGGCGATCATGGCGAACTCCCAATAAATGTAATAGTGTGGGCGCAATATCCATATGAAAACCTTTACTGTGTACTTTTCCCTTGGAACCTGCATTCAAAACGATAAATAAAAGTTGTCTATCATAACCATCTGGATAGTAATCCTGCGCAATATTCCGCATCGCTAAATGGTCACTAAATAAGACAATCAGTGTATTCTTCCAGGCCGGATGAGTACTGAGTGCTTCAATAAACTGGTTAACTAGAAAATCACTGCAATGAACTGCATCAAGAATAGAGTTATCAAGTGCCTTATAGCTTGGACAGCTTCTTGAAGCATTGCCAATAGGATGATGGGTATCCAAGGTGAGTAGCGTCAGGTTAAAAGGTTGACCTTGCTGTGCCAGCTGCTTAAACTTCTCTTCCGCAATGGCAAAAAGAGAGTCGTCATAAAGCCCCCAACCCGAAATATATGAACTATCTTCAAGATGAGGAGAAAGTTCCTTTTTTCCCTTTACCTCGTCATAACCATGACTGGTAAGAAAACTTCCTTTTCCGGCAAACTCAGCTGAAGCACCGCCAAGAAAAACTTGATAATAACCTGCTAGTTTCAGAATATCTCCTAGACAAGTCGCTTTATTTAAAAAACCATTTTGTAAAATATCATTGTTACCCAGACCAGGACCGTAAAGTAACGGTGTTCCGCATTGAGATGCAACCATCCCTCCAATTGTCCAGCCCGTACCCTCGGTTTGCACCATATGATTAAAGGTGAGTCCTGATTGACTTAATTTATTCAGGTTAGGAGTTAGACCAGGGAAAATTCTTTCATCTGTATAAACTTTTTCAAGACTTTCCAGATAAATAAAGACCAGGTTTTTTCCTGGGTGAATATTATTACTTGATGTTAATAACGCCTCGCGATGCAGACCCAATTCTTCCCAGGCAATAGTATTAACATTAAGATCGCCCTGAGCGTTTATCATGACACTGAGTTGTTTTGCGCTATATTTTGAAATATCTGGCTCTAGGACAAAAACCACAAGCGCCAGGATAAATAGATGACTCGCAACAGAATGTTCTTGATGATGTCGATTCTTTTTACTGAAAAATATCCAGCATAGACAGATAATGATACAAAGGTAAATCAGAATCCCTATTATTGGGTAGAAAAAAGCATTTCCAGCTTCAATAATACTGTTAAGGTTAAAATGAAAAAAGAAACGCTCATTAAAACTCTCCCCCTGGAAATAAAATGACACCAGTCT
>JAHZIZ010000108.1 GCA_022601215.1 Bacteroidota bacterium | reverse complement strand
GCCTTTACAAATGGCGGCACGTCCTTTCTCACCAAGGAACCACCGGTCACAAAAGCGTGGTTTCCTATCATACAAAACTGATGTACAGCCGTCATACCTGCCAAAATAACATAGTCCCCAACGGTACAATGACCAGCGAGTGTACTGCTATTAGAAAAGATACAATGATTCCCAACAATACAATCATGCGCAATATGAGAATACGCCATAATAAGACAATTGTCACCAATCACAGTTTTACCACGATCCACAGTTCCTCTATTCACTGTCACATACTCACGTATAGTAACATTATCACCAATTTCGGCTGTGGTTTCCTCGTCTTGAAACTTTAAATCCTGAGGGATAGCACTAATTACGGCACCTGGAAAAATATTGCAATTTTTCCCAATACGAGCACCTTCCATAATGGTTACGTTAGATCCAATCCAAGTACCTTCACCAATAACTACATTATTATGTATGGTTGTAAAAGGTTCTATTACAACATTTTTGGCGATTTTGGCACCAGGATGCACATATGCTAAGGGTTGGTTCATCTAGTTATTTTTTGTTTTTACTATTTGAGCCATAAGCTCAGCTTCTGTTACCAAACGATCATTGGCATATGCATTTCCTTGCATATGCACAATACCTCGACGTATCGGTGTTATCAATTCCAATTTAAAAACCAAAGTATCACCTGGATTTACTTGCTGTTTAAATTTTACATTGTTTATTTTCATGAAGAAGGTCAAATAGTTTTCAGGATCTGGCACTGTACTTAAAGCAAGTATCCCTCCTGTTTGCGCCATAGCTTCAACAATAAGTACGCCAGGCATTACTGGAGCTCCAGGAAAATGTCCCACAAAGAATGGTTCGTTCATGGTAACATTCTTTAAACCAACTACATGACTATCACTTAATTCTAAAATTTTATCCACCAACAAAAATGGCGGCCTATGTGGAAGCATGGCCATAATAGCATTTACATCCTTAACAGGCTCCTTGGTGATATCGAACTTAGGGATTTTATTCCGTTTCTCTATTTTGATTATTTTGGACAACTTCTTAGCAAATTGCGTATTGACGTAATGACCTGGCTTATTAGCAATGACCTTTCCTCTAATACGAGTTCCTACTAAAGCCAAATCTCCAATTACATCCAATAATTTATGCCTTGCGGCCTCATTAGGATGATGCAAGGTAAGATTGTCTAAAATACCATTCGGTTTAACCGAAATCTTATCCTTCTTAAAGGCATGCCTTAATTTTTCCATCGTCTCCTCACTCAATTCCTTGTCTACATATACAATGGCATTATTTAGATCTCCTCCTTTAATAAGACCATGCTCTAACAACATCTCAATTTCGTGTAAAAAACTAAAGGTTCTAGAGTCGGATATTTCATCTTTAAAATCACTTAAATGCTTTAAAGAAGCATTTTGCGTCCCTAACACCTTAGTTCCGAAATCGACCATGGTTGTCACCTGATATTCATCTGATGGAATGATAGTAAGCTCACTACCCGTTTCTTCATCAGTATAGGAAATAACTTCATTTACAATATATTCTTCACGAAGCGCCTCTTGTTCTACAATACCCGCCTTTTCAATTGCCTCTACAAAAAACTTAGAGGAACCGTCCATTATCGGGGGTTCTGATGCATTAAGTTCAATCATGCAGTTATCCACTTCCATACCAACTAAGGCAGCCAACACATGTTCAGACGTCTGTATCTTTACACCACGCTTTTCTAAGTTGGTTCCTCGCTGGGTATTTACCACATAATTGGCATCTGCCTCTATGACAGGACTTCCTTCAAGATCTACTCTTACAAATGCATAGCCATAATTCTCTGGGGCCGGTTTAAACACCAAATGCACTTCTTTACCTGTATGAAGTCCTACTCCAGTAAGTGATACCTCTTTACCAATGGTACGTTGCTTTGCCGTACTGTTATTCATTGTTTATTTTTTTTCTAGGTTGTTGATTCGATCTACAAGTTTTGGCAAGTTCTTAAAATAGACATAGCTCTTGTTATAATCTCCATAATTTAAGGCTGGAGACCCTTGTAATACTTCGTTGTCCTTTACATTCCGTCCAATTCCGCTCTGAGCTTGAATTCGAACATTATTACCAATCGTGATATGCCCTACAATACCCACTTGACCACCAATTAGACAATTCTCTCCTATTTTGGTAGATCCCGCAATTCCTGTTTGAGCTGCGATAGCAGTGTTCTTTCCTATTTCTACATTGTGGGCAATTTGAATTTGATTATCCAATTTAACACCTGTTCTGATTACTGTAGAACCTAAAGTCGCTCTATCTATAGTCGTTCCTGCTCCTACATCCACATGATTTTCGATGATCACATTTCCTGTTTGCGGCACTTTCTGAAACTCTCCATTTTCATTGGGAGCAAACCCAAACCCATCAGCACCAATAATAGCGCCACTGTGTATAACACAATTATCGCCAATCACCGTTTCTGAATAAATTTTAGCACCAGCAAAGACGACAACATTATTACCAATCGTAACATTATCTCCAATGTAGACATTAGGGTAAATTTTTGCATTCTCCCCTATCACTACATTTTCACCCATATAACTAAAGGCACCCATATAGATACTCTCCCCATAAGTAGCCGTGTCAGAAATAAAAACAGGCTGTTCTATTCCTGTTTTATTCATTTTAACCTGGTTGTAATATTCTAATAACTTCGAAAACGCCTTATAAGCGTCCTCCACCCGAATAAGCGTAGTTTTAATAGGATTTTCTACTGCAAAGTCTTTATCAACTATGGTGATAGAGGCCTCTGTAGTATATATATATGGGGTATATTTTGGATTAGCTAAAAATGTCAGGCTTCCCTGAGTACCTTCTTCAATTTTGGCTAGCTTAGAAACTTCTACGGATTCATTTCCTTCAACTTCTCCTTCTAGAATTCCTGCTATTTGATTGGCTGTAAACTTCACATGTTAGTTTTGAGTGTTGCAAATATAGAAAATACAACGCTAATGATTTTTAGGATAGCAGAGATAATATTTTATCACTTTTTCCGACAAGGCTTCAATATTTAATTGATCACTTGCCTTAGCAACATCTACAACTTTACCATTCTTTCTTATGAGGTTGATAGTATCTTTGTTCATGGAATAAGCTTGATTGCTAATAGTCCCGCTAAACACAAAATAAGATGCTTCTTCGCGAGAAAGGTTGTGTTGATCCATAGCTTGTCGTAATTTTTCTTCAATTTTTTTCTCTGAAATTGGCTTCTTTTTTAGTTTAATACTGAGCAATTCTCTATTGAGAAGCATCTTAGAAATTTCGGATAGGACAAAGTCTTTTGCATGACTCCAACTTTTCATTGCCGAAATAATATCGTAATCATCTAGTCTCGAAAACGTATTTAAAGTCTCTAATGAAAAATCAATAGCCGCAGTCGATTTTTTCAGAAAAAAAGAAAGTGCTTCACTCGCTGGCAAATCAACACCCTGCCCCACTAACTCCTTTGCTCGCTGTAGCAGACGAACCAGTAATTGTTCTGCTACCAGGCTCGTTTTATGAAGATACACCTGCCAATACAATAATCTTCGAGCTACGATAAACTTCTCAACACTATAAATCCCCTTTTCTTCAACTACCAAGGCATCCTCCTTCACATTGAGCATGGAAATGAGACGCTGGGAGTTTACATTTCCTTCACTTACTCCTGTATAAAAACTATCTCTTCGCAAATAATCTAAGCGATCCATGTCTAATTGACCCGACACCAGCTGGTGCAGAAATTTCCTTGGATATTTATTTTTAAAAATCTGAATTGCCAAATCTAATTTACCTTCAAATTCTATATTTAATTGATTCATGAATAGTAAGGAAATGTCTTCATGACTAACATTTTCCACAATACTGTGTTCCATCGCATGTGAAAATGGCCCATGGCCTATATCATGTAGCAATATAGCTATGTAAAGCGCCTCTTCTTCGTCTTCAGATATTGCCACCTTTTTAAACTTCAAAACTTGCAATGCCCTTTGCATTAAAAACATAGCTCCCAAGGCATGGTGAAACCGAGTGTGCTGAGCCCCTGGATAAACAAGATATGACATCCCCATTTGTGTAATGCGCCGTAATCGCTGAAAATATGGGTGCTCAATGAGTTCGAAAATCAAAGCACTCGGAATGGTAATAAACCCATAGATGGGATCGTTTATAATTTTAAGCTTATTGTTAGATTGCAAACTTTAACTTTTAATTAATAGTGGAACTTTGAATTGAGAGATACTACGGAAGTATTTTTGATGTTATAAGTATGCTTCTTACGGCTTACCAATTATAAATTTTAAACAAATATACATATATGAGCGAGATAAAAGTACTCTGGGTAGACGATGAAATAGACTTATTAAAACCCCATATTATTTTCTTGGAAGGAAGAAACTATAATGTAACTACTTCGCAAAGTGGTACTGAGGCCTTACAGGAGATTGATAATATGAGCTTTGATATCGTTTTTCTGGATGAAAACATGCCTGGACTAACAGGTTTGGAAACCCTCGCAGAAATTAAAGAAAAACAACCTAACCTTCCTGTCGTTATGATCACTAAGAGTGAAGAAGAATACATCATGGAAGAGGCCATTGGTTCTAAGATTGCAGACTACTTGATTAAGCCTGTGAATCCAAATCAAATCTTGTTAAGTTTAAAAAAGAATTTAGATCATACTCGTTTGGTTTCCGAAAAAACGACATCCAACTATCAGCAAGAGTTTAGAAAGATTGCCATGGATATGTCAATGATCAACACTCATGAGGGTTGGGCAGAATTATATCAAAAGTTAGTTTATTGGGAGCTAGAACTAGAAAATATTGAAGACAGCGGAATGTTTGAAATATTAGAGTCTCAAAAAACAGAAGCTAACACTCAGTTTTGCAAGTTTATTGACAAGAACTATCCTAAGTGGTTCGATAAGGATAGTGATGCTCCTACCATGTCCCACACCTTATTCAAGGACAAAATTGCTCCCAACCTCAAAAACAAACAAACGCTTTTGGTGGTGGTTGACAACCTTCGTTACGATCAATGGAAGGCCTTTGAGCCCTACTTAAAAAACGCATATAAGAAAACGGAAGAAGATTTGTTTTATAGTATTCTTCCTACCGCGACTCAATACGCAAGAAATGCAATCTTCTCTGGTTTAATGCCCAGTGACATGCAGAAGTTACATCCAGATTGGTGGTTAAATGACACTGACGAAGGTGGGAAAAACATGTATGAAAAAGACTTTTTTGGTGCACAACTTAAACGCTTAGGATTGGACCTTAAATGGAGTTATAATAAGATTTCTAGTTTAAAGCAGGGACGACGACTTTCTGAAAATTTTAGAAGTCATAAAAACGAAGATCTCGCTGTATTGGTTTATAATTTCGTAGACATGTTGTCGCATGCAAAAACTGAAATGGAAGTCATTAAAGAATTGGCATCTAACGATAAGTCATACCGTTCATTAACGGAGAGTTGGTTTAAAAACTCCCCATTGATGGAAATTATTCAACAAGCGGCTCAATTAGGCTTTCAGTTGATAATAACTACGGATCATGGAACTATCAATGTGAAAAATCCATCGAAAGTAATTGGCGACAAAAACACAAGCCTGAACCTACGTTATAAGACTGGAAAGAGTTTGACTTATGAAGATAAAGATGTATTGGCCGCTAAGAATCCGAGTACCATTCATTTACCAACGATCAACATGAGTAGCTCATTTATTTTTGCAAAAGGCGACTTATTTTTTGCCTATCCGAACAACTATAATCACTATGTAAGCTATTATAGAAACACCTATCAACATGGAGGTGTTTCCTTGGAAGAAATGATTATTCCCTTCGCAGTATTATCTCCCAAGTAGACTTATTTGTAGGAAATAACTGAATTTAGTGTAGTTTATCGGTGATTTAGGTGGATAGTCGGAAATGTTTTTATATTTGTTTGTACCCAATATGATGAATAAAACCTATACGCTTCAAGAATTACCTGAGATAGCAGGCATGCTATTGGACAAAACCTCCACCAAGACACTATTGTTTTACGGTGAGATGGGGGTTGGAAAAACCACCTTGATTAAAGAATTAGCAAAGAAATTAGGCGTTCATGATACTCTGAGCAGCCCTACCTTCTCGATTGTGAATGAATATGTACTCGATGAAGACAAGTTATTTCATTTTGATTGCTACAGATTAGAGAGTGAGGAAGAGGCATTAGATATAGGAATTGAAGATTATTTTGATGCTGGGCATTGGAGTTTTGTAGAATGGCCAGAAAGAATTTCTGGATTACTCCCTGAGGAGAGTACAAAAATTCAATTAACTAAAAACCAAAATGGAAGTAGAACCATAAATATGACGCTAGTGAACTAAAGCTTGCAACGAAACATTTTTCACAACACCCTGACTTTTAATTGTTTGCCTCAAATCACACATATTAACAGCTGGGTTATTTTTGCCAAAAGTGTAACCTAATAAAATACGGTGAACTCTTTTGAAATACTTGTTTTTTTTCGTGATACGTTTGTAATATAAACCTCACAAAAACTAGTATTATGAAATTAAAAAACTACCTTTTTCTCGTTGCAATTTTAGGAACCGTTTTATTTGTGTCTTGTACGCCCGAGAACATCGAAGATGGACAAACCGAACAACAAATTGACAGACCAGAACCGCTCGTTAACGGATAGAAAATCTTTATACGTAGGAGGAGTAATTGTTTTATTAATAACAATTACTCCTTTTATATTTTATTCGTACGAAAGCTTCCCAAAAGATTCGCAAGTTTGGGAGACTTCTTTTTTCTCTTTTGAGACGGGCTACCCTTCAATGTACCATTTAGCATGGTATTTTGTTGGCAAGTCGATTCCGCTGTTGTTATTGCTATTATGGTTCTTCACTTGCAAACATTGGTGGCATTGGATAATATTAGTCCCAATTGCAATGTATTCATTTCAGCTATGGGGAGTTATTAAACAAAACTATACAATGGATGAATTAGAGTTATACTACATTTTTCCGCTTATGATGGTATTAGTTCCTTTTGTTTACCTGGTTAGAGCTCGACTGTTTTCAAAAGTAAGAAGTGCAGATTTAAAATCTTTTGAAGAGGAATTATCCGCAAAGAAAACGGTGTGGGAACAGATAAAAGACTTGTTTCAGTAAGGAAGTTCCTCTAATTATTTTTTCTTTTCTAACCGTTGAATATAATACGACGGATATATACCAAACTTTTTATAAAATGCCTTAGAGAAAGAAGCCGCACTTAAGTATCCAGACTCTTTAGCGATTGCTATGATCGTAAACTTTCTAAAAGTAGGATTGCTTTGTATTCTTTGAAATGCATAAGATAATCGTAATTCATGTAAATAATTTGAAAAGCTGACTCCTTTTTTAGTGTTTATCACTCTTGATAAATAATTTACATTAGTCTGTAGTTGTTTAGATAAACTATACAAGGTGATATTGCTTTGTAAAAAATCTTTATTTTCTTCAAACCGTTCCAGTTTATTGAAAATATCCTCAACAATATCTATCGAAATATCCAAATCCTTTAGTTTTACCTCTACTCCATCATCTTGTTGATTAGACCTCTTTAAGATCGCAAACCGCCTTCTATATAATACTTGCATTCTAAAATAATATATAAGAAATAGGAGAGCAATTATAAAACCAGAGCTAATCCAAATATTGGATGTCTTAAATTTATAATTCTCTTCTGTCAGTTTATCAATTAATTTTTCTTTCTCCTTGAGTAAGATGGGAGTTTCCAATTTCTTAATTAGTTCTGGTTCAAATGATTCAAGATTTAGTTTTAGTACGCTATCGAAAGTCACCACTTTTTCTAAGTAATGCAACTGCAAAACCGCATCTCCTTTAACCTTATAAACATCAAACAAACTTCGAAATAACTTTCTTCTATATGGCAATATTTTAACTTCTCCACGATCATAGATTGAATCTGCTTTTAAAAGAAAAGCCAATCCTTTATCCTGCTTTTTAGACTCTATTAAGGAAAATCCATGATAACTATATATATCAAACAACTGTCTCTTTTCTGCTGATTTCATATATCTTTTTATTAACTTATCTGAAACAGAAATCACGTAATCGTAGTCCTTTTTTAAAAAGAAATATTCTATCCTAAGTTCTTGTAAAAGATTTACAAAGTCGGATTTGAAAGGTCCATTATACATCGAAATTTCTGTTTCAAATAAATGAAGATATTTACCTGCATTTTCAACATCTTCTAGATGTAAATAACAATTTGTATATGTAAAGAAGGAATGTATAGTACTCTCTTTTATTTGATCATTTAATGCAATGTTACTTTTCACTCTATTTGCTTTATTAAACTCACTCTTATAGTTTTCACTGAAAACCAAATTATGTCTTTTCTTTTGAAGATTTAGAGCTTCATATTTATCTCCCCAAATCAACTTATACGTAATCAATGAATCAAGGATGTACAAAATTAATGTCAGATTATTCGTAGTTTCCGATAGTAACAAAGCTATCTGTAAGTCATCAACCGCTTCCTTTAGGTTATTAATTTTATAATTTTCAACACTCTTTAAAATATATCCTAGTGCCGGATACGTAATATGGTTCAAATCTTTAGTCAATTCAATAATACTATCGGCAAAAGCAATGTTTTTTTCAGGATGAAAAATACGAGCCAATCTATCGTATCCCCTAGCCATCTTTATAGTATCCCCTTCTCTTCTCCCTCTGTTTAAATAGGTGCGGGCAATTTTTTCAGCTATAATAGAATCATGGGTAACTTTGTTAAAAGTCGTGAGTAAAGCCTCATCTTCCAGAGAGTCTAAGTGAGATTGGGTGTATTCTTGTCCGTGACTAAGTAATGGAATAACTGACAGAAAAATTAATAAGGCGAATTTCATGTTGGTTAGATTATACCGTATATAACAACTTAAAATTAGTTAAAATAATCCTCCAATAAACCTAGAAACCCCGAACACATAACATTTACCCTCAAGCACCTATAAAACAACTATTTAACCGCTATGTTAGTTGTGCTCATTCATGAATGAGCACCTCATGATTAATGAATGGGAACTAACAAGTCTTGCAAATACATGGACTTTAATAAATCTTTGACTCAGATAATTGTAAAAGCCTGGGGTGATTATTTATTAACTGGGGAGTTTTCAAGATGCCTCAGGCTTTTTTTATCTGCCCAACTTCGTTCCAATAGCGTTCCTATTTCTTCTTGTTTTTTTTCAAAAATTATTGCGTAACTTGGAACGTATAACTAAACCATATATGACGCAGCCTAAGTCGCCATTTACCAGAGCTCAATTACTCCCTCAAGAAGAAATGTTGGAAATAACTCGTGAGAAAAGTGATCTTACAATTGGAGTGCCAAAAGAGACTAACTTTCAAGAACAACGTATTTGCCTTACACCAGACGCAATCGCTGCGTTGGCGGCAAATGGTCATCATATTTTGATTGAAGAAGGTGCTGGTGATGAAGCCGGATATACTGATAAGGATTATAGTGAGGCAGGAGCCCAGTTAACAGGAGATACTAAAAAAGTATTTGGCTGTCCTATATTACTTAAGGTTGAACCTCCCACCCTAAAAGAGTTGGAAATGATCAACCCAAAATCGGTACTCATTTCTGCGTTGCAATTAAAAACACAGCAAAAGGAATATTTTGAAACATTGGCTAAAAAGAAAATCACTGCCTTGGCGTTCGAATTCATTAAGGATGAAGATGGTAGTTACCCTGCCGTTAAATCGCTTAGTGAAATAGCAGGTACGGCGTCTGTTTTAATAGCCTCCGAATTAATGGTGAGTGATGATCATGGTACGGGTCTGTTATTTGGTAATATTAGCGGAGTGCCCCCTGTCGAGGTTGTCGTTATCGGAGCTGGAACTGTTGGACAATATGCAGTAAGGGCGGCACTTGGCCTTGGGGCAACCGTAAAAGTATTTGACAATTCCATTACCAAATTAAGACGAATCCAGTCTAAGGTGGGACAAACATTATACACTTCTACTATACAGCCAAAAAATTTGCTCAAAGCCCTAAGACGTTGTGACGTGGCTATTGGTGCAGTAAGAGGAACCCACCGATCTCAAGTAATTGTGACCGAAGCAATGGTAGAACGCATGAAAAAAGGTGCTGTAATTATT
>JAHZIZ010000107.1 GCA_022601215.1 Bacteroidota bacterium | reverse complement strand
TGAGAAACTCCCAGTCTCTGATAATGATTAATGATTTTATTATATCTCAAGTTTCGGAGTTCATTTTCAGCAGAAATATGCACACAAGCCATTGATTAATAATAAATAGAAGCCTCTATAGTGGTAAAATGTAGTTTATTTGACGAACTAACTCAACCACTCGGAGGCTTCAATGAATCGTGACACAAAATCACCAAACTTGCCAAGTCTAATTGGCGATTTATTTACGGCACATGGGTTGCAGGTTGATAATCTTATTGCGGTAGTCTGGACTAAGATGCATATAACCACCTTGCTGCATCGAGCTGGGTTTCAAAAGCGTTCAGGACTTGATGTTAACCAAGTTATTTATTTGTTGTTAGTGTGGGTATGGTTAAAAACTGATTCTATTGGTATGTTTTCGCGCAAATCCATGCAGAGTTTTACCGATGCAAAGAAAGACGTTATGTATGACTATCTCAAACGAGAAGATGTGAATTGGCGTCGTTTCCATTGTCAGGTTGCCCGGCAAGCGGTTATGGAGCATGACCTGAATAAGCACGAGATTAAAGCCTTTGTACTTGATGACTCGGTCAAAATAAGACGCGGAAAAAAGATGGCGGGTGTTTCATGTCACTTTGACCACTTAACCGGCCGAACAGTGATGGGTCAGCAAGTCCTGACTTTAGGTTATGCCAGTGAAGAAGTATTTCTGCCGCTGGATAATCAGCTCTATATCAGTCAAAAGAACATTCAGGCGCAGGATCAGAACTTCCGTGATGGTCGAAGTATTGTCGCTAAACGATATCGGGAATCGGTGTTGATGAGCAAACCGGAAATGGCGGCGGATATGGTAATACGCGCGTTGACGAAAGGTTTTTCTGCTGATTATTTATTAGCGGATGCGTGGTTTGGTAATAAAACGACATTACGTTTAAAGCAATCACCGGATTTAACCGCGATCCTGCGTATGAAAAAGGACAAAACGCAATATCGTTATAGCTATTACGTCAATGGAAAGCAGTGCGTAGTCATGACAAATGCTAAAGAGCTTTATAAACATCATGTTCGTAAGCAATGGCAAAGAATTCAAGGAACAAGTTACCATTACAAAGTGTTGAATGTTGAACTCAATCTTACTTCATCACCTAAAGAGTCGCCACAATGGGTTTCTTATCGACTGCTCTTTGTTAAAGGAGCAGCGGAAGATAACACCTCTGAACCCGGTAAACATGATTGGGCGTTGTTTTTAACGACAGACACATCCATGGAACCAAGTCGAATCTTGGAGATATATGCGCTACGCTGGGGTATCGAAGTATATTTTAAAGAAAGCAAGCGTCACCTGGGTCTGTTGAAAGAACAAACTAACAGTTTCGCATCACATATTGCCTCAATCCACCTAGCTGCTATTCGCTTCTGCATGCTTGTCTTTCAAAGACAAAAAGGACTGAGGTTACAAGTGAGTTCCGTAAGAAATCAATTGGTTGATGGCTTAATGAATTTGAGTTTCGCAAAACAGCTTTGGGTTCTGTTTCGTGCTCTTATTCATAACGGCCTTTCAGGTATTAAGCAGCAACTTGATTGCCCTATTGTCCATATTATGGAAGTAATTGAAGAGCACATAAATCATTTCTTTGTGCAAGCTCTGCAGTTAGATCCATTTACGTTAAGACAAGAAGCCATGAATAATGAGCTTTAGTCAAATTCATGTGAATTCTTAACTCCGAAACTTGAGTTAGTCTTTATTTAAATTCAAAAAATTTATAACTTCCTCCGTGTTAGAAATTTCTCCCCCTAGTAGGTTAAGTATTAATTCTTTTAAAACGGTGCTGGAAAAATTTGGTTTGTAAATCACGTTTTTAGTTTGGCTAGGTAATTTTACCAAAAATGGAACTCTATAATCTCGTTCACGATTTATTAATTTGACATGACGCCAGCCATGGTCCGATGTTACAATTACCGTCGACGACTCCCACAATCCATGCTTTTCCATCTCAAGTCGAATTTTTTCTAAAAATTTGTCCGCCAATACTAGGTTTCCAAAATATCCTTCTGGCTGAGTGTTGAAATATGTAAATTTCTCATTTTTTCTGTCATAAATGTTGGGACCATGCGGTACAGATACATGACCGTATACAAGGTCCAAGCCAGCATCTACCGATAATACTGATAATTCTTTAGACAGATAATCTAAAGTTTTCCTAGCATTCCTTCGTCTATAATTCGGCACCATACTGTAAAGTTGATCTATCATAATTTCTTGAAGATCCTGATCTTTTATAACCTGTGTAGTCCCCATACTTAGCGCAGTACATTTATTATAATGTCCAGCAAACAATCGGCAATAAGGAAGGTAATATCCAGCAATCCCTATAGCATACCCTTTACTAGCGGCTTCGGAAAATAGCGTCGAAGACTCGCTAATTTTCTCAAATTCATCAGAATTCACTCTTTGTATTAGCAACTCTTTTCGGCTTAGAATTTTGGTTTCTTTAAGTAATCTACCAGTTAACATAGATGGAATTGCATCTTGGGTAGCGCCCGATGTTTCTTCTGAGTTTTCAGCAAAAACAGATTGCTTTCTAAATTTATCAAAGGCTGGAAGATCGACATTATCCGGGCGGTCTAGGAAAGTAAGAACTTGATCTAACTCATCAAAAATCAGAACTACTACACGGTTCGATTCTTTTTGTGTATTTTTGTTTACGTTCTGGATTTGGCGAGACTTAATGTTTGGTTGTGCGACGGACTCTAAACCTAGTTTCCAAGAAGTTTGTGCAAAATTAATGAGCGCAAACGGGGATATAATTAGTAAAAAAACATACATAACCTTTAAAAAGTGTGATAGATGGTAAATTAAAAATATAAAAGATGCGATCAAAAGAACTGCTAGTGTTAGCGATATTAATTGGTTATCTCGAAGAAAATGCACAGCCCATTCATTAATTCCTATAGACACACGCAGATAGTTCACGGAACTTAATAAGGTAATAAAAAAGGCGACTAACATAAAATATCGAATAATTTTTCTTTTGGTATT
>JAHZIZ010000014.1 GCA_022601215.1 Bacteroidota bacterium | reverse complement strand
TTTCTCTAAAATTGGAGTGTCTAAGGCAGTCCATAAACAGGCCTTTTGACCACCAGCCTTTAAGGAGTTGTTTGTCCATGTATTACAAGTAGTAAAGAGGCTATAGCTCCCATTGGCTTCATAAAAAGCATCGCTATCACCATAGTTTGCATCAGTCTCAATTTTGATAAAAGCGCCGTGTTCGTTTTGCTCGAAACTTTGAATGATGAACTCAATAATTTGTTCATATTCTTTCCAACTCACGGGTATTTTTTTACAACGCTCGGTTTCTGATATATTTTGGTAGTACGTAGTATGCATCGCCGAAGAACTAGTGCCAGTTGCGGCTTTTATAGCCGTAGAAGCCTTAAGATCTGCCCAAGTAGGTGTTTCTAGATAAAACCCTTTATCTCCCCATCCCAGCCCTAAATAGGTGAAAGAGCTATCTGCCGCTTGGGTATGGTGAAAGGGAATTTTCTCGCTCCAGTCAATTAGATGAGATGATACAGGGACGACAATATCCGTATGTACTCCATTACTTTTTAAATAAATAGTAACCTCATCTGGTTGCGTTTGTTCCTTATTCACGGTGATTTTGGAGAGTGTAAAACCAATGATGCTGTACGCTAAGAGTAAGATCAAGAGGTACCCTACCGACTTTAATACAATTCGTGCCGATTTTTTCAATAACAAGATCATACTTAAATATAGTCTTTTTTTGTAAATTTAAACGATGCCAATTTGGTTACATACAGTTATTTGGGTGCTTGCTATATATATTGTGGTGAGTATACTTTTGTATTACTTACAAGAGTTCTTCCTGTTTAAACCTGAGAAACTCCCTGCCGAATTTCAGTTTGCTTATAAAAATCAGCAAGTGGAAGAATATAACATTGAAACTCGGGATGGAGCAGTTATCAATGGATTACATTTTAAGACTGCCAATCCGAAAGGTGTGGTGCTTTACCTAAAAGGTAATTCTAAGAGCATGAAAGGATGGGGGAAGTTTGCTGTTGATTTTACGAGACACGACTATGATGTTATTATGGTAGATTATAGGGGTTTCGGGAAAAGTACGGGTAGACGGACTCAAAAGGCCATTAAACACGATTTACAGTATATCTATAATAAGATGCGCGAACGTGTAAGCGAAGAGTATATCATTTTATATGGACGCTCGCTGGGCTCTGGCTTTGCTACGAAGTTGGCCTCGACCAACAACCCAAAAATGCTCATTTTAGACGCACCTTATTATAGCTTAACTCATGTAACAAAACGATACATGCCTTTTATGCCACTGTCTTTAATATTGAGATTTCCGATGCCTACCTATAAGTGGATTAAGTATGTGAATTGTCCTATTCATATTATCCATGGCACCAATGATCAGCTTATTCCATTTAAAAGCAGTGTAAAGCTTTCTAAAATAAACCCTAAGCTCACGAGGTTGTGGCCAGTGATTGAGGGAGGACATAAAAATCTAAATAATTTTGAAGACTATCATAGAATGCTTTCTGAAATTGTAAATTTTAAGATTACCCCAGTAGATCTTGAGACCACCAGTCATAGGGTGATTCATTCTGCTAAAAAAACATAATGCAAAGACTGAAGAAATTTTTTTTTGTCACTTTTGGATGTTATTTGTTGCTAACTGTTTTAGCCTTTATGCTACAAGAAAAGCTAATTTTTTTACCCACTCAATTAGAGCAGGAGTATGTTTATACTTTTGAACAAAATTTTGAAGAACTATTTCTTACCAGCAAGGATGGAGCAACACTAAATGCACTTCATTTTAAAGTAAATAACCCTAAAGGGATTATCTTATATTTTCATGGGAATGCAGGAGATCTCTCACGTTGGGGGGAAGTAACCTCTTATTTTAAGCAATACCAGTATGACGTTTTAGTGATGGATTACCGCACATATGGTAAGAGTAGAGGAGAACTTTCTGAAGATGCACTTTATCAGGATGCAGCTCTGTTTTACGATAAGGCAAAAGAACTTTTTTCTGAAGATAAAATCAATGTGTATGGTCGTTCTTTAGGCACCACCTTCGCTACTTACGTAGCTTCAAAAGGGAACCCAAAAAGTTTGGTCTTAGAAACCCCGTTTTACAGTGTGATGGCAGTGGCAAAAAAGAGGTATTGGTTTTTGCCGGTAGAGCGAATGCTAAAATACGGATTCCCAACGTATCGTTATATGGAAGATGTGAACTGTCCAGTAACTATTATCCATGGAACGGATGATGGAATTGTGCCTTATGAGCATGGACTTCGTTTATACAAAACCCTCCAAAAAAACCAAATAAATATGGTTACTATTCCAGGAGGGTCTCATAATAACTTAATTGAATATGCCGCTTATCACGACACCATTAAAAGTATTTATTATTAATTGTCAATTTTAGATTTGGCCTCTGTTTTTACAGCGGTTTTTTTCTTAGTTGAAGTAGCTTTTGCTCTTGTAGCAGGGGCATCGTTTGATTGTTTTAAAGATGCTGCCTTAAGAGTAGCTGGTTTTTTTGCTGTTGTTTTTACTGAAGTCTCAGCTGCCTTTTCTTCTTTAGTATCAGTCAGATTATCTTGAGCTTGCATTGAAATTACAAAGGCAAATGCACAGGCCGTTAGGATGATTTTTTTCATGTTATTCTAAATTATTACATTATTAGTTAAAGTTTAAAGATAATTTTTTTTGAACCATTGCACTAATTCCGC
>JAHZIZ010000106.1 GCA_022601215.1 Bacteroidota bacterium | reverse complement strand
ATGCTGGAACGTCACAAATCTTTTGGGAACGTATCTGCGGTAAAGAGCGGTCTGGGAGCACTTGAGTACCTACAATCAGCTGCGGTTGACAATTGTCCCAAGCCCAATCTCATTTTTTTGGATATTAACATGCCCGGTATGAATGGATGGGAATTTCTAGATGCGTTTAATGCATTAGATAATTCTATCACAGCAGGCATAAAGATTATATTGCTTTCTACCTCGTCAGACCCAGACGAAGTGAAAAAATCTATGTTGCAATATAATGTAGAGGATTTTATAAGCAAACCCCTTTCTTTACCATTATTAGATACAATTTATTCTACTCATTTTAATCCCAAGGTGCACCCTATGTAAAGTGCATTGTTACCTACCATGTTTACATTTTATACTCCTTATAACGCATTCAGAATAATACGAATACTAACGTTCCTTTGCCTTATTTTTAGTGTTGAAGTGTCTTATGCTCAAGACAGAGCGACCATTACAGGAAATGTCTCTGACCAGTTTGGAAGTCTCCCGGGAGCAACGGTGAGTATCGAAGGAACAAATACTAGCACCACCACTGATGCTAAAGGTGATTTTAGTTTTTCTGTAGATGAGGGAACCTATGTTGTCAACACTAGTTTTGTGATGTACATAAACCAGTCGAAAGAAGTAACCGTTAAGGTGGGAGAAGAGGGGATTGTTTCCTTTTTATTAGAAACTGGTTTTTCTATTGATCAACCCATTACCTTAGGAAGTCGTGGAAATCCTAGTTCCGGACTCAACGTGTCTGCGCCCGTGGATATTATTTCTCCACAGGCTATTTCTAACTCATCTAGAATGGAACTCACCGATGTTTTACATTATTTGGCACCTTCCTTTCATTCGACCAACCAGACAATATCGGATGGTACAGATCATATTGATCCAGCAACGCTTAGAGGTTTAGGGCCTGATCAAGTTTTGGTGCTAATCAATGGAAAGCGACGTCATAGTAGTTCTTTACTTAATGTAAATGGAACGGTAGGTAGAGGAAGTGTGGGGACCGATTTTAATGCGATTCCTATAGCAACCATCGAGCGTATTGAAATTTTAAGGGAAGGAGCGACTTCGCAATATGGTTCTGATGCCATTGCCGGAGTGATTAACATTATTCTAAAGAAACAAACAGAAGTTATTGATATCGACAATCGAGTATTGATTAATAGTGAAGGAGATGGATTTGAAAATTATTCCTCTGGAAATTTTGGATTGAAATTAGGAGATAGTGGTTTTTTAAATGTGACGGCCGAGTATCGAAATAGAAACTCGACCAATAGGGCTGGTGACTATACCGGTTCAGTATATGTAGACGATCCTGTTGAAGATGCGCAATTGATTGCTGAAAACAACTTTTTTGAGCAAATTGGATATGATGATCGACGTGTTATGGAGATTGGTAATGCCGAAACTCAAAACCTGGCATTGTATTTCAATGGAGAATTTAAGATGTCTCCCTTCGCGTCATTATACTTGCATGGAGGCAGAAATTATAGAGAAGGAAAAGGGAAGGGGTTTTATCGTTTTCCAAAGGACGAGGATAGAGTGGTAAGAGAATTGTTTCCAAATGGGTTTTCCCCTGAAATTTTAACAGATATTCAGGATGATGCCGTAGTATTAGGAATAAAAGGAATTAAAAATCAGTTTAATATCGATTTCAGTCATTCGATAGGGAGTAACCGAATAGACTATACTATTAATAACTCTAACAATGCCTCATTAGGTATAGCATCACCGAGGACCTTCTATTCGGGTGGGTTTGTCTATCACTTAAACACCACCAATCTTGATATTTCAAGAGATTTTGATTATTTGGAAGGGGTTAATCTCGCTTTTGGAGCTGAACTACGTGTTGAGAATTATCAAATCATCGCTGGGGAAGAAGCCTCTTATGTCAATGGAGGGGGCACTTATATTGATTCAAGTGGGGAGGAGTTACCTAGAATCCCTGGGGCACAAGTTTTTCCCGGAATTCAACCGGAAAATGAATTAAATAGATTTCGAACGAATTCTGCGGGATATATGGATCTAGATGCTAACATCACGGAGAATTGGCTTTTAAAGCTCGGTGGAAGATATGAATCGTCTAATGACTTCGGAAGCCAGGGAGTTTATAAATTTTCATCCCGTTTCCGAATTAATGATGATATAAGTATTAGAGGATCTTATTCAAAAGGCTTCAGAGCACCTTCTTTACATCAAGTCTTTTTTCAGAATATAAGTACGCAGTTTATCGATGGAGAAATCGTACAGGTTGGAACCTTTAATAATGAAAGTGCAGTTGCTAGAGAAGCGTTTAAAATAGACAACCTCCGAGCTGAAATTTCGGAACATTTTAGTGTCGGATTTAATGGGAAATTTAGTGATCAATTTACTTTTAGCGTGGATGGATACTTAATTGATATTGATGATCGAATTGTTCTTTCTGGACGTTTTGCCGATGGCTATGAAGATATTTTGTCTCCTTTTAATGTAAGTGCGGCTCAGTTTTTTACAAATGCTATCGATTCTAGGACTTCTGGAATGGATTTTAGTTTATTTTTTAAGGAAACCATTGGAGAAGGAGAGTTTAATGCTTCCATTGCTGCCAATATTACCGACACTAAAGTTGTAGGCCCAATCAAAGTACCAGAATCTCTTAGAGGACAAGAAGAAGTGTTGTTTGGGAGGGAAGATATAGGAAGGGTAGAATCTGCCCAACCAGATTTTAAAGTAACTTCATTATTTTCATACGAGTTTAAAAATTATAAGGTTACCGTAGGAAACACCTATTTTGGAGAAGTTACTTACTTACATCCTGATGATGGAAACTCTGATAATTGGGTGTTTAATGAGTTTAGTAATGGCATTGAGACACGAGATCAAACTTTTACTCCTAAACTTTTAACCGATCTTGGCGTTACCTATAAAATAAATGACAACGTAACCTTTTCGGTGCACGGAAATAATATTTTTAACGTATTCCCAGATAAGCACAAACATTCGTCTAATACCAGTCAAGGGAATTTCACTTATAGTAGGAGAGTTCAACAGTTTGGTGTGAGTGGAGCTAATTTTGTAGCAAGGATGTTACTACGTTTATAATATATTCAATCTAAAACCTTACCTTTTACTCATGCATCAATTGCGTTTTATTATCGTAATCTTTTGCTGCTTTGTTAGCGGCTTTACCTTGTATGGTCAAAATACTGACAACGAACAAGTAAAGCGATTACAACGTGCCATTTTCATATACAATATAGCAGAGCAAGTATCCTGGAATAATAATGACAGTTTTGATACGGTAACCATAGGAGTTTTAGGAAAAGATAGAACGGTTCTTGACTTGCGTGTGATGTCTCAAAAAAGAAAAATTGATGGCAAACCTGTAGCTGTGAAACGATTTGATAAGGTTATGGATATTGATGATGTACAGGTATTGTATGTTAACGACAGTTTTAATTTTGATATCAATTACATATTACAGCGTATTTCAGGTAGGAATATGTTACTTATTTCTGAAGACTATAATTACAACACCTCCATGGTGAATATGGTCAATGTTGGTGATTCTTTTGAATACGAGATTAACGAATCCTTATTAATCGCTCAAAATTTTACGTATCAGTCTAGTCTTCAGGAATACGCAGTGAATTCTTCTGAAAAATGGAAGGCTCTTTTTGCAACTTCTCAAGAAGCTTTGGACAAAAAAAAGGAACAGGTTAATTTGCAGTCGGAGGTCATTTTAGAGAAGAATGAAACCATAGAATTGCAAGATCAAGATATTCGGAAAAAGGAGAAAGAGATACGAATGACCAGTGAAGCTTTGGCCGCCAAAAGAGATTCTATTTTGCAATTAGTAAATACCAATAGTATACAACTTCAGAAATACGAAGAGAAAGTCCTTACTGAGAGGGAACTAGAGCGAACTATTATGGCACAGTTGGAAGTTCTTAATGGGCAACAACAGATTATTGATAGTACGGCAAATTATATAAGTTCACAAAGACACACCTTAGAACAACAGGACAAAGAAATTGCAGAAAAACAAAGTATATTGATAGAAAAGGATGCCGTGATTCGCTTACAGCGAAAAACAAATACACTACTTGCCATTATAGCGGGCTTGTTTTTATTAGCTGGGATACTTATCTATCGCAGTTATTTGGCTAATAAGAAGTTAAGCGAGGCACTTACTTTAAAAAATCAAGAAGTTGAAGCACAGACGATTGAATTGAAGCATAAGAATATTGAGTTAGAGCAGTTTGCTTATATAGCAAGCCATGATTTACAAGAACCATTAAATACCATTAGTAGTTTGATTGGGATGTTGAAAGAAGACTATGGGGAAGTATTTGATGATGTGGGCTTACAGAGTTTGGACTATTTAGATAGCTCTAGCACGCGTATGCGTAACCTTATCAATGCCTTATTAAAGCATTCGAAACTAGGTGTTTTACCAGATGTCGCTTTAGTTGATATTGATGCCCTTTTAGTGGATATTCAAAAGGATTTAAGCGGGGCGATTTCAAAAAGAAATGCAGAAATTATTGTAGAAGACTTGCCAACTGTAATGGGTTCCCGAGTGGAATTAGGTGTGGTTTTTCAGAATTTGATAAGCAATGCTATAAAGTTTTCACATCCCAATACAACTCCAGTAGTAATGGTCTCCGCCTCAAGAACGGAAGATCAAAAATTTTGGGAAATCTCTGTTTCAGATAATGGTATTGGGATTTCAGCAAAATACCAAGATCGTATTTTTGCAATCTTTCAAAGACTTCATAATGCTGAGACCTATGAAGGAACAGGTATTGGTCTTGCTCATGTAAAGAAAATTGTAGAGTCCCATGGTGGAACTATTAGGGTGTCTTCGGAGGAAGGAAATGGCAGTACTTTTTACTTCACACTGCCAATTCATGAATTGAGGTAGACCAACTCTCTTAATTTATAAATCAGGATTAAATAACAAGAAATTTAGAAGTTTGATTCTTCTTCAGAAGCAATTCTGCCTTATTTTTATATTTCAAACCTATCTTTTCGTAACCCATGAGTATTTTCCCTCCTTTTCCTAGTAAATTGGCCGTTATGGTATTCTGTATTATGTACACCATAACTAGCTCTGGGCAGCATTCTTCAAATGCCACACCATTGGATGACTCTAAACTACGGGAGCTGAAAAACTATACGAAATGGACGATCAATTATGCTTCTCAAAAAGAATATGATAGCGCCAATAAATACTCAGATCGAGCCTTAAGATTAGCCAATGAGTTAAAGAATCAAGATCTCATAGGATATGCAAAGACTAGTATGGCTTTATCATCATATTGGCAGGTAAATACACCTATGGCAAAACAACTGTTATCAGAAGTCTTAGAAACTCCTGCTATACACGATAGTATTGCTATTGAATCCCAACTGATATTGAGTGATGTGTACACCTATGAACAAGATTATGTGAGGGCCATATCCCATGTTATTGAGGCTGAAAAAATTATTAGAATGCATCCTGTTTTCAACAAAAGAGACAGCCTACAGTTAGGAAGAGTGTATCTTAGTATGGGAGAATTATACAAGCTACTTAAAGAGTTTAAAAAGTCCTATACGTATTATGACAAAGCTAT
>JAHZIZ010000105.1 GCA_022601215.1 Bacteroidota bacterium | reverse complement strand
GTTTTGGTTATAGACTACAACATTAATATATTCAATTTTATCAATGTGTTTCACGTCTAAGCGTGAAGCTTATTTGTGTCAATTTGTTCAATTTTACGAGATGAAAGGAACTTCGTATTAAGTTTTTTTCTGAAAAAGAAAAATTTAATAAAATTGCAACTAGTATGAAAATCACACTTTTTTTATTTGCCACGCTATGCTCATTGAGTATCACAAAGGCCCAAACCATTGATTTCGTTTTGGCCGACCCTCAACCGAACCTAATCGATGTTTATGGAGGCTCCTTTGCCAGTGGGGATATTGACAGTGATGGAGACCAAGATTTACTTATGGCCGGTTTGGACCCAGGACGTGAAACGGCGCTATATTTGAATGATGGAGAAGGGAATTTCACCGAAGTGACCAACATCCCATTTCCTGAAGCCTCGGATACCGTTACCCTATTTGAAGATTTAGATGGAGATGGAGATCTGGATTTGTACTTTTCAGGGAGAGGATTTAATATTGGGGATTTTGCGCATATCTATCTCAACGATGGATTGGGCGTATTCACTTTATTAACCAATTCAGCACTTCCTGAATTTAGAGGCAAAGGGGCAGCATTAGGAGATGTGGATGGCGATGGCGATCTAGATCTTTTTATTTCTGCAGAAGATACCAACGGTGATTTTACTGCAGATGTGTACTTAAATGATGGAGCGGCTAATTTCACAGCCATGGGAAGTACGGCCTTCGACCCATATAAATTTGCCGCTGTTGCCTTTGTAGATGTAGAAAATGACAATGATTTGGATCTTATTATTTCCGGAGAACGACAGGATGATGCGCGAAGGACATCACTTTATTTAAATGATGGGTCTGGAAATTATAGTGTCGATACTAATGCAGATTTTGTAGACATGTCTGCAGATGATGTGGACATTGCCGATACGGATAATGATGGAGATCTAGATATCTTAATGTCTGGACGTAACGATGCTTCAGAGGTAAGAACTATACTTTATACAAACAATGGCGTAGGCGATTTTACAGAGCAAGCCACAGGCATGCAGGACACGTTTGCGGGTACCAATGCTATTGCCGATTTAGATAACGATGGAGATCAAGATATACTAATTGTTGGCTCTCAAGCTGGGGGACTGCCTAACATTTTTAATAAGGTATACCAGAATATGGGTAACAATGTATTTGAAGAGGTGGCGGTGATTGGAGGAGAATATATAGCAGCTTGTGTTGTGGATGATTTTAACGGAGATGACCTATTGGACATCATTATTCAGGGGTTTGTAGAAAACACCAATGTTTATTGGAATGATTCTACAGTGCTTAGTGTTTCGGATAGTATGAATGCAACGCCAGTAGCCATCTACCCCAACCCGTCTAATGGATTGGTGATCATAGATACTCCGACTGTGATTCCAACGAATATCACTGTGTATAATAGCTTAGGTACTTTGGTGTATAGGCAAAGCGCTATGGTAACCAAATCCAACAATGTAGCATTAACTCAACCCCCCGGAATATATGTGGTAGTGATTGAAACTCAATCGTCCACTCTTACCCGTAAACTTATACTAAACTAAAAAGAAGTGCTTACTTAAATTCTGTCTAGTTAGGTTGTTCATAATGCTTGACAAATAATAAAAGCCGCCTCGTGTGGCTTTTATTATTTTCCTACCTTTGAGTACTTCCCCACTATATTTTATTTGAATTATATAATATCGCTGCATTGTAATGAAAGCGCCATGTGACTAGGTGTACAATATGATGGCAGGGCTAGTTAGACTTTACGCTATGATAGTGCTTAAAATAATAGGATATCTACTTCTAGGAGTGGTTACACTGGTAGTTTTGTTTATTGTTCTCATCAAAACAATAGGATACTTATCCGACAAAAACGCAACCCGAAAAGGTAAAGAATACTGTAAGGACCGCGGGTACACCTTTAAAAAGGTAGCGGCATTCCCTAATCATTATGGTTTGTACTTTATGAAAGATAAGATGCATTTTTATGCAAGCTTTGATTATGTAAAAAATGGGGTCCTTGACTGGAAAAAGGGCACTCCAGAAGAAAAAATTGCTGAACGCCTTGAAAAGAAAAGATTGCGAGATGCAAAGCTAATTGAAAAAAGAGGAGTATAATAGCTTTGGGATCTTGAGTATCTCACACCATTAAAAATTATATATCTTTAATTCATGAAGAGTTCTATGAGAAAATATTCCATCTTTCTTTTACTAATGCTAATGTACTCTTGTGTGGATAGTCAACCCAAGAACACCTATGTCAACGAAAAGAATCTTGGTTTGCATGATCAATCTATATCCCTAATTGTTCTTGGAACTATTCAAGATGCGGGTTCTCCTCATATTGGCTGTGAAAAAGAGTGCTGTAAGGACTTGTTCAATAATCCGGATAAAGATAGACAGGTGGTAGCATTAGGGTTGATTGATAATCCATCCAGTAAGAAATTTTTATTTGAAGCCACACCAGATATATCTAGGCAAATGAAATCATTGGTGAATAGTGGAATAGAAAACTCCAATGAACTTGTGGATGGGGTATTTTTAACTCACGCGCATATTGGGCATTATTCAGGGCTCATGTATTTAGGAAAAGAAGCGACCAACGCTAAGAACGTTAATGTCTTCGCTATGCCTAGGATGAAATCATATTTAGAGACAAATGGGCCTTGGAGTCAGCTGGTTTCTAATAATAATATAGCATTGACTAAAATCGAAAATGAGCAATTAATTAAGCTAACACCTAATATAAATGTGACACCACTCTTGGTGCCGCATAGAGATGAGTTTTCCGAAACGGTTGGTTTTAAGATTAAAGGGCCTAATAAAACTGCTTTATTTATTCCAGATATTGATAAATGGGACAAATGGAATAAAAGTATTATTGAAGAAATC
>JAHZIZ010000104.1 GCA_022601215.1 Bacteroidota bacterium | reverse complement strand
TGATGAGAGCGGGTGTAATGGTGGTACCGATTTTCTCACTTTTGAGAAAAATTAGATGACATACTTCATTCTAATGACCACTCCAACACCTATCTGGAGCGGTTTTTTTTAGGCCTCAATATTTTGGTTTCTGAAGGAAATTGCTTGGGGAATATAAATCCTAACATTTCTTTACCAATCAAACCCGTAAATCATCCTATCTTTGCTTGTTTAAAAGCAAAGGCTGAATGAAATTTGAATTAAAAGGAAAAGACGTTGCCTCTAAGGCCAGAGCAGGTACTATTACCTTGGATCATGGCCCTATTGAAACACCAATTTTTATGCCGGTTGGAACGGTAGCAACTGTCAAGGGGGTGCATCAAAAAGAGCTTAAGGAAGAGATCAATCCTGATGTTATTCTTGGAAATACGTATCATTTGTACCTGCGTCCTCAAACGGATATTCTAGAGCAAGCGGGTGGCTTACACAAGTTTATGAATTGGGATAGAAACATCCTTACCGATAGTGGAGGCTATCAGGTATATTCACTTTCGGCCAATAGAAAAATTAAGGAAGAGGGGGTGAAATTTAAGTCGCATATCGATGGAAGTTACCACGTTTTTACTCCTGAGAATGTAATGGAAGTACAACGAAAGATTGGAGCAGATATCATTATGGCTTTCGATGAATGTACGCCATATCCTTGTGACTATAACTACGCCAAGCGTTCCATGCATATGACACATCGTTGGCTAGATCGTTGCATCAATCATTTGGAGAAAACTCCGCTTCGATATGATTATAATCAGACATTTTTTCCCATCGTACAAGGGAGTACTTATAAAGACCTCCGTAAACAATCTGCAGAATATATAGCCAATGCTGGAGCTGCTGGTAATGCAATTGGAGGGCTTTCTGTAGGAGAACCAGCCGAGGAAATGTACGCCATGACTGAAGTGGTTACTGAGATTCTTCCAGAAGATAAGCCACGCTATTTAATGGGAGTTGGGACTCCCATAAATATCCTTGAAAATATTGCACTTGGAATCGATATGTTCGATTGTGTGATGCCTACCCGAAATGGAAGAAATGGAATGTTGTTTACTGCACATGGAACAATCAATATCAAGAATAAGAAGTGGGAAAACGATTTCTCTCCTATAGATGAAATGGGTATTACTTGGGTAGATACGGCCTATAGTAAAGCTTATGTTCGACATTTATTCACAGTTAATGAAATGCTTGGAAGGCAAATTGGAACCATCCATAACCTTGGGTTTTATATGTGGTTGGTTCGAGAAGCGAGAAAACATATCTTAGCAGGAGACTTTACCACTTGGAAAAATAAAATGGTAAAGCAAATGGATAAACGATTGTAATGCTTAGCATCCTCGATAGATACATATTAAAAAAGTACTTAGGAACATTCCTGTTATTGCTGTTACTTTTTATCCCCATTGGAATCATTGTGAATCTTGCTGAAAAGATTGATAAGATGCTTGCCAATGAGGTTCCTTTCATGGATATCTTGGTGTACTATCTAAATTTTACTATCTATTTTGCCAACTTACTATTTCCACTTTTCTTATTTCTATCAGTAATATGGTTTACCTCCAAGCTAGCTAACAATACCGAAGTAATTGCGTTTCTGAGTAGCGGGGTTTCCTATTATAGATTTTTGCGTCCTTATATGATAGGAGCGACCATAGTGTGTGTAGGTGCGTTTATTTTAGGAAATTACATTGCTCCACAGGCGAGCAAAGAATACAACGAATTTATATACAAACATCTTAAAAAAAATAAAAAGGATAGAGATGTAGGGAATGTCTATAGGCAGATTAATGACAAAGAGTATATCTATGTAAGTAGGTTTAACATACGTGAAAAATCTGGAAGTAATTTTACCCTAGAACATTTTGAAGGTAATGAGATGACCTTCAAAATTATGGCAAATCGTATCAATTACAATGAGAAGGATAGTACATATACCTTACTTAATTATTCGAAACGATGGATTGGTAAAGCAGCAGATAGTCTTGAGATTTTAGCAAAGAAGGATACTGTTTTTAGTTTTGAAATTGAAGACCTTACACCCGTAGAATATATCGCGGAAACTCTTAATTTTAATGAGCTCAATAGTTTTATTGACAGAGAAAAGGCTAAAGGTTCTAACTATATCAATAGATACGAAGTCGTTCGCTACAAACGATGGAGCCTTCCTGTGTCTGCGTACATTTTGACGATTATTGCGGTAGCCGTTTCATCAATTAAACGACGTGGTGGGATGGGAGTAAATCTAGCCATAGGTATTGCCATAGGGATGGTATTTATCTTTTTCGATAAAATATTTGGCACCATGGCGGAGAAGAGTAGCTTTTCTCCATTCATAGCCACGTGGTTCCCTAATTTTGTTTTTGCTATTTTGGCTTTATATTTATTGAGAAATGCAAAACGCTAAACTCGGAAATTACCTTCATCTTCATTTTATTGTATTTATCTGGGGCTTTACAGCAGTGCTGGGTGCGTTGATCACTATGGATGCCATTCCTTTGGTATGGTATAGGATGTTCTTGGCTACTGTATTCATATTTCTATTTGTAGTGCTAACTAAAAAGCGTTGGAAGTTTTCGAGAAAAACCATTCTCGGATTTTTCTTTGCTGGATTTGTGATCGCGCT
>JAHZIZ010000103.1 GCA_022601215.1 Bacteroidota bacterium | reverse complement strand
ATTTCGATCTCTCTGAAGTCCGTCGCACTTTACATGAAACCCCTGGGATAACCGTGCAGGACAATCCGGACACCAATACCTACCCAATGCCGATCTACGCCAATGATAAAGATGACGTTTTCGTGGGCCGTATTCGCCGAGACGAAACTCAACCAAACACCCTTAATCTTTGGGTGGTAAGTGATAATTTAAGAAAAGGGGCCGCCACTAACGCTGTACAAATCGCAGAATATTTAGTTGCAAATCAACTGATCTAAAAAAATTTCTTGTAAGTCTTCTGAAAAAGAGCCGTCTAAAGGCGCATAACCTTTCAGAAAACTACAATTATGAAAATATTACACACAATTCTCCGTCTTGGACTTGGTCTCATTTTGCTTGCATTTGGCCTTAATAAGTTCATTTGGTTTATGCCTGATTTTGATTTCACTGGCTTTCCAGAAGCCGAATATCTATTTGATGCATTACGATTTTCGGGAGATGATCCAGAAGCAGGAAAAGGATATATTATGAACCTAGTCGGACTCACAGAAGCAGTGGTGGGCATCTTACTTATTCTAAAAAAATGGGTGCCTTTTGCTTTGATTATGTTAGTGCCTATTTCTGTCAATATTGTCCTGTTTCATGCCTTTGTTAATCTTCCAAATATTGGTCCGGCTATATTGGTGGCCGTTATAAATGCCTACCTTATCTATAGAAATTGGGATAAGTACCGTCCTATTTTCTCATAAATTTCCCATAAAAAACCTCTTAACTCTCAGTGAATTAAAGGTTTTTAGTACATTTAGGTCCTTGTTAGTATTTCTAATGAGGACTAAAAATTGCTAAAAATCCATTATGAAAAGCACATACCCAAACATTCTATTTGCTCTTTCCCTACTTATCTTATTTTCTTGTGCCAATGATGATGATGTGACGTATGTCCCAATCAACATCACCGCACAGCCAGACCAAGGTTCCTTATTTCAAAATGAAACCATCACAGTTGATGTATTATCTAATGATAGTAACCTTCCTGAAGACGGAACACTTACTGTAGAAACTCCTTCAAGTGGAACTGTTACGGTGGAAGACCCTAACAACACCCCTAACAATATCTTGGATGACGTTGTGACGTATACGCCAGCTAGCAATTATGTGGCATCACAGATATTATCATATACAATCTGCGATGCTGAAGGGCTTTCTTGTGCTACTTCCGAAATAACACTAAAGATTTACCAACCGATCAATATTGATGTGGATGCGTTACCGTATCCTAACCTTTCCGATTATAACTTCTTTTATGATAACATGGCGAATCAAGAGCCTGTGCCGGGAGTCTTACCCTATAAGCCCATTAGTACCTTGTTTACTGATTATGCTTTAAAAAAGCGATTTGTTTGGATGCCAAACAACACTTCTGCAAGTTATGCGGGTGATGCTAATTCACTAGATTTTCCAACTGGTGCTATTTTGGTGAAGAATTTTTATTACGAAAACGTGCAGCCTAATAACACAACTCAGATCATTGAAACCCGCTTACTAATCAAAAAAAGTGACGGATGGATTACTGCAGATTATATTTGGAATGAAAGTCAAGATGAGGGTCTTTTAGACACTACTGGAAATGGAGGTTTTGTAGATATAGAGTGGGTTAATGAGGAAGGTGAATCACAAAGCACCAACTACAGAATCCCTGCTAATAGCCAGTGCTTTACTTGTCATAAGGCTAATTTTGAAAACTCTCCAATTGGTATGAAACCACAAAGTTTAAATGCGGCTTACTCGTATACCGACGGCAGTAGTAATCAACTACAAAAATGGATTGACATGGGATATCTAGAAAACAACCTCCCGTCAAACATTGTGACTGTTGTGGACTATAATGACACCTCTCAGCCACTGAACACAAGAGTTCGTTCTTATTTTGATATTAACTGTGCTAGCTGTCATAGTGATGACGGACATTGTAACTATAGAGCGATTCGATTTGCTTTTAACGAAAGCAGTGAGCCAGAAAGTTTAGGAGTGTGTGTTACTCCAGATACACCGATAACCGGCTACGAAAATGCGAAAATAGTCGATCCTGGTAACCCAGAAAATTCTGTTTTATTCTTTAGATTAAGCACTAACGAAGAACAATATAGAATGCCTTTATTGGGAAGAACCATCCAGCACCAAGAAGGTGTTGCACTTGTTGAGGAATGGATTAATTCTCTCAACCAAAATTGTAATTAAGACATTAAATCTAAAAACTACCTATTATGAAAAAATTAATACTTGGCTTGTCCTTAATAACCTCTTGCGTTATTTCTGCTCAAGTGACTTTCACTTCAGAGTCCATTTCTGTAAATGGATCCTACAATCGAACCGTTGTGGATATGAATGGAGATTACCTAGATGATGTTGTATCTGTTTCTTCAACTAACATTGAAGTACACTTTCAACGTGAAACTGGTGGATTCGATGTGGTTGACTTTCCAACCACAAATGCCAACAACCTTCCATCATGGAGTTTGGCCGCAGGTGACTATGATAGCAATGGATACACCGACCTTCTTTATGGAGGAGGAAATGGTGTTACTTTTATGAGAGCTAACGACGATGGTACAGCTTTTACTGAGGTGACAGGAACGGAATATGTGTTTTCACAGCGCTCAAATTTTGTTGACATCAATAATGATGGAAACTTAGATGCCTTTGTTTGCCATGATGTTGAACCCAATGTGTACTATATCAATGACGGTACCGGAGAATTAGATTTCATTCAAGGAGGACTTGGTGACTATCCTTCAGGGGGACACTACGGATCTGTATGGATTGATTTTGACAATGACCGTGATGTAGATCTATTTATTGCAAAATGTGGAGGATCGTCCGACAGAAGAGATAATGAACTTCACCAAAATAATGGAGATGGAACATTTTCTGAAGTTGGAGCTGTTGTGGGTCTTGAAGATGACATGCAAACGTGGTCTTCCGCTTGGGCAGATTATGACAATGATGGAGATATGGATGCTTGGATTGGAGCCAGTAGTTTAGGTGATGGCTTTCACAGACTGATGAGAAACAATGGTGACAACACTTTTACCGATGTCATTTCTGATTCTGGATTACTAGGATTTAATGACACGGATATTGAAAACGCAACATACGACTTCGACAACGATGGAAACGCCGATATTGTTTCCGCTGGAAGAATTTTATATGGTAATGGAGATTTAACGTTTACTATTGGTAATTCAGTTCCAAACGGAGCATTTGGAGACCTTAATAATGACGGGTTTATTGACTCATATGTGGGTAACAACATATACATGAGTGATGGAAACAGCAATAACTGGCTTAAAATTAATACGATTGGAACTGAAAGTAACTTAAACGGAATTGGTGCTAGAGTAGAATTAGTTTCTGCCTCTCAAGGGCAAATTAGAGATGTACGTAGTGGAGAAGGATTCGGAGATATGAGTTCGTTAAACACTCATTTCGGATTAGGAACTGATGATATCGTTGAGTCCGTTACTATTTACTGGCCTTCAGGAATTATCGATATAGTAGAAAATGTAGATGTTAACCAAACCATTCAGGTAATAGAAGGAACAACTTTAGGGTTGGAAGACACTTTAGTAAACAACTTAATTTTATTCCCTAACCCAACTACAACCTCGCTTAATCTTGGGAATATAACTGAATTTGATAGTCCAAGCTACACTATTTTTGATATATCAGGAAAGCGTCTTGTTAACGAAAGACTTAACACTAACACGATTAATGTGAGCGCTTTAGCACAAGGAAACTATATTCTTAGAGTTTTTGACAATAATACAATCAAAACACAGCGTTTTATCAAAGAATAAATTCGTTTTAAATATTATAATACAGGCACCGCTCTCATTTTGAGGGCGGTGTTTTATTTTTCAGTATCTTTAAAAGACCAACCAATTATTTCGACCTATGAATTCGATGTTTACTACAATTTTACGCCTGCTTTTAGGCCTTTCTCTTGTGCTCTTCGGAATCAATAAGTTCTATCCATTACCAGTTTGTCCAATTTTTGAAATGCCATCCGCAGCCGCTAACTTTCTGGAATCTCTAAAAAACACAGGATACGTCTTTTATGTTGTTGCGCTCTTAGAGATCATTATTGGCGGAATGCTATTGTTAAAAAAGTGGGTCCCTTTTGCTCTCATTTTATTAGCACCAATATCTCTAAATATTCTTCTATTCCATTTATTTTTAAATATTTCTGGACTTGTTGTTGCTATAGTTATTATCGCTATTAACGCTACTTTAATCTATAAGTATTGGAAGGCTTATCGTCCCTTATTCCAAAATTAATCCTCTTAAAAGTGACGTATTTTACGTACTTTTAAGGTCTATTACTTTATCAAATGAAAAAATTAATCTTTCCCTTCTTAGCAGTGATTACTTTAGTTTCTTGTCAAGAAGCCGCAAAAAAAGAACCTATTGCTGTGACGTATCACAAAACTAAAAAAGTAGATACCGTAGACACCTATTTTGGAACCCAAGTAACCGATCCTTACCGGTGGTTAGAAGACGATCGTAGTGAGGAAACAGGAGATTGGGTAAAAGCGCAAAATCAGGTAACCTTTAACTATCTAGACACCATTCCTTTTAGAAAGGAATTAAAAGAACGCCTTGAGTCGCTTTGGAATTATGAAAAAGTAGGCTCGCCGTTTAAAGAAGGAGCTTATACTTATTTCTATAAGAATAATGGGCTTCAGAATCAATATGTAATTTATAGATACAAAACAGGCGATGATCCAAGTACCGCAACTGTATTTTTAGACCCCAACACCTTTAAAGAAGACGGCACTATTTCTCTTGGAGGATTGAGTTTTTCTGAAAATGGCGCAACCGCAGCTTATTCCATTTCTGAAGGAGGTAGCGACTGGAGAAAAATTCTTGTAATGAATACCGAAACGAAGGAGATTATTGAAGACACCTTAATTAATGTTAAGTTTAGTGGTCTCTCTTGGAAAGCTAATGAAGGTTTCTATTATTCTAGCTATGATAAACCTAAAGGGAGTGAGCTTTCTGCCAAAACAGATCAACACAAACTATATTATCATAAACTAGGAACCTCGCAAAAAGATGACGAATTGGTATTTGGCGGTACGGAAGCTGAAAAACACCGATATGTAGGTGGGTATGTAACAGAAGATAATCGCTATCTGGTGGTTACTGCAAGTGTGTCAACTTCAGGAAACAAGTTGTTTATTAAGGATTTAGAAGCTCCTAATAGTGATTTTATTACCGTTTTAGACCATACAGACAGTGATACTTATGTGTTGGAAAATGTTGGGCCCAAACTCTTTTTAAGTACCAATTTAAACGCGCCTAATGAAAAAATTGTCACTGTAGATGCTAACGATCCAACGCCCGAAAATTGGGTTGACTTTATTCCGGAAACTGAAAACGTCTTAAGCGCCTCTAGTGGAGGAAAGTATTTTTTTGCCGAATATATGGTGGATGCAGTATCTAAAGTGATGCAGTATGATTTTGATGGTAAATTGGTTCGTGAAATTGAGTTGCCTGGCGTAGGAAGTGCTGGTGGGTTTGGAGCCAAGAAAGAAGACTCAGAACTCTATTATTCCTTTACCAATTATGTGACGCCTGGAAGCATCTATAAATTTAATATGGATAGTGGAGAATCAGAATTATATAGAAAACCTGAAATAGATTTCAATCCAGAAAATTACGAAAGTAATCAGGTATTTTACACCTCTAAAGACGGCACAAAGGTTCCAATGATTATCACGCATAAAAAAGGGTTGAAAATGGACGGAAAAAACCCAACCATTCTTTATGGTTATGGAGGTTTTAACATTAGCCTTACGCCTGGCTTTAGCATATCAAATGCTGTGTGGATGGAACAAGGT
>JAHZIZ010000102.1 GCA_022601215.1 Bacteroidota bacterium | reverse complement strand
TGAGGCCTTAGTAATCATTATGGCAGATCATGGAGGGTATGTAGGTTTTAATTATATGAGAGAGATTTATCACAAAACAGATGATAGAGATTTAATCTTCTCTGCATTTAGCAGTCAATTGTCCATTCGTTAGCCAGAAGAAGCCCCACAATACCCGAAATTAAAAACGGGTGTCAATCTCTTTAGGCATGTGTTTTCTTATCTAACCGAAAACCCTTCCTATTTAGAATATTTACAGGAAAATGCGTCTTACACTATCATTAATAAGAATGCTAAAAAAGGGATCTATAAATATATTGATGACAGTGATACTATCGTGTTTGAAAAACGAGATTAAAGTACGATCAAGACGTTCTTTACTGTGTTTGGTTTAATCGTGATTAAAAGTCATTCATCATCCCTTGTATCTAGTCTTATAAAATCGATACATTTGTGTTATGATTAACGCATAGCAATCTTAAAATTACCACCATTCATCAGATAAGAAAATATACTGAAACCGATAAACCGCTTTGGGATCAATTTATAGCCCAAAACAGCAATGCTACTTTTCTATTTTATAGGGATTTTATGGACTATCATAAGGATCGTTTTCAGGATTGTTCATTGCTAGTTTTTAAGAAGGAAGAATTAGTAGCTGTGTTGCCGGCTCATGAATCAAATCATGAGGTGTATAGCCATAAGGGATTGACCTATGGAGGTCTCTTGACCAAGTCTAGTACTACTTCGGACATTGAACTTTGCTTCAATGCGATTCTTGCGTTCCTAAAGGATGAAAATTTTACAGCGGTTACCTTGAAACTGATTCCACAGTTTCTTCAGGGTAATTATTCCAGCGCCATTGAGTATTTCTTGTTTCAGAAAAACGCTACCCTCATACATAGAGATTTAAATTTAGTCATAGATTTACGCAACGATATTGACTTACATCGATCTAAAAGAAGACTTGTAAAAGTATTGGAAGCCTCTCCATTGAAAGTAGTTAAATCGGATAGTTTTAAGGAGTTTTGGGAAGGTATTTTAATACCAGTATTACAAGAGAAATTCGACGCTACTCCAGTACATAGTTTAGCTGAAATAACAATGTTACATGAAAAGTTTCCTGAAAACATTGTGCAATACAACCTAGAAGAGGACGGGGTAGTTGTAGCGGGGATCACGTTGTTTATAGCTAATGGAGTGGTGAAATCACAATACAGTGCCGCACATAACAGAGGTAAAGAATTGCGAGCTTTAGAATTATTATATGTAGCGCTGTTTGAAACATTTAAAAAAGAAGGATATCGCTATTTCGATTTGGGGACAACCACCCTTTCAGGAACTAAAGACTATAATACAGGACTTACTCGTTATAAGGAGGAATTTGGCGCATCTCCTATGAATTTAGATGTATACAGACTTACTTTATGAAAGTTCCATTCTTAGATTTAAAAAAAATAAATACTCGATACGAAGGGGTATTTCAAGAGGTATTTCAAGAATTCTTGGATTCTGGATACTATATTCTGGGGAATCAAGTCTCTTGTTTTGAGACTAAATTTGCCAGTTATTGCGAAACGGACTACTGTATAGGGGTAGGAAATGGTTTGGATGCGCTACGATTGATCCTAGAAGGATATAAAGTGTTAGGTAAACTCAAGGAAGGAGATGAAGTATTGGTGGCTTCTAATACTTACATTGCGACCATATTGGCCATTCAGCAGGCTGGACTAAAACCTAGGCTAGTAGAAGGGGAAGCCACTACTTTTAGTTTTAATATTCATGCCTTAGCTACTACTATTTCAGAAAAAACCAAGGCCATCATGCCAGTTCATTTGTACGGACAAATAGCACCGATGGACCAACTATTGAAATTGGCAGAACAACATAATTTACTGGTTATTGAAGACGCTGCTCAAGGGCATGGTGCCATGACAACTGAGGGAAAAAAAGCAGGTAATATTGGCCATGCAGCTGGCTTTAGCTTTTACCCAACTAAAAATTTGGGTGCCTTGGGAGATGGAGGAGCGGTGACTACGAGTGATAAGGAATTGGCAGCTGTGATTAGAAAATTACGTAATTATGGTGCCTCTTCTAAGTATGTAAATGATGAACTAGGGATGAATTCGCGATTGGATGAAGTGCAAGCTGCTTTTTTAAATGTAAAGCTTGAGGATTTGGACGCGGATAATGAAAAGCGTAGAATGATAGCGGCTCGTTATTTTTCTGAAATTGAAAATGATAAAATTAAACTACCGTTTTATGATGGTAGTAAGAACCATATATTTCATTTGTTTGTGGTGAGTGTTGTAGACCGTGAACATTTTGTAAACTATCTAACCGAAGAGGGAATTGGAAGTCTAATTCACTATCCTATTGCACCTCACCATCAAAAGGCCTTATCTGAATATCGTCATTTGAAATTTCCCATAACTGAAAAGATTCATCGAGAAGTAGTAAGTATCCCAATAAGTCCAGTAATGGAATCTTCTGAAGTTGACGCTGTAATCCAAACCTTAAATAAGTACTAGTTGAAGATACCCGCATTTATTAGAGGTAATTTGCTGTTAAAGATGACATCTTTAAACGCTCCAGTTATTATCACACGTCAGATAATTTCTCTTTTTATAAGAAGGATTATTTCGGAAAATTTTGGAGAGGCAGGACAGTTTATGGTAGGGCAACTGCGATCGGTCATTCAAATGCTTACATCCACCTCCTCCGTTGGTATTTTTAACGGAATCGTTAAATACGTCTCTGAGTATAGAGAAGATGATAAAAACCTTCTAAGACTCTTTTCTACAGCTTATGTCTTTTCTCTAATTGGGACTGTTGTGAGTGCCTTGGTTTTATTAATAGGTGCGGAGTATTTCAGTACAACTTTGTTCGATACCACGGAGTATACGTATCTCATTCGGCTCATTGCAGTTGTGGTGCCTTTTATTGCACTTCAACGTATTTTTAATGGAGTGGTCAATGGATTGTCGCAATACAAGCGTTTTGCCAAAATTGATATTATTAGTTACCTGCTAAGTGCAGGGCTAACCATTTATTTCTTGTTTGCCAATAATTTCGATGGTGTACTTATAGCCATAGCCATTACACCTGCCATACAGTTGGTTGTGTTGTTATTTTTCTTTTTTGGTATACTCAAACAATACATTCACTTTAAAGGACTGACTTTAAAAACACCAATGGCCAGGTTGTTATTGGCCTTTGCGCTAATGTCATTTGGATCCACTGTTATTATGAGTCTGGCCGAAATAGGTGTTCGAAATTTAATTCTCCATAAGATATCTAAGGATGATGCAGGAATATGGTCTTCCATGTTGGATCTATCAAAAAATTATATGGCCTTTTCTTCGATGTTATTTACTATGTATGTGATTCCGAAATTTGCTTTAATAAAAACAAAAGGGTCTTTTCTAAAGGAAGTTGGAGTTATATATAAAACTTTATTGCCCATTTTTGGGGCTGGAATGATCTTAGTATATCTCTTCAGAAATGTGATTATCGATTTAATATTTCCGGGGTTTTATGAGATGGAACCACTATTTAAATGGCAACTCATAGGAGACTTCATTCGATTAATGGGGATGGTATTGTCCTATCAGTTTATAGCTAAAAAACAAGTGCTTAACTTCATCTTTACTGAAATACTGTCTGTAGGACTGTTTGTACTATTGGCAACCTACTTAATTGATATTTATGGGGTGCAAGGTGTAGTGATTGGTCACTTATTACGTTATGTAGTTTATTTGATAGTAGTATTTTTCTTGGTATATCGTTACTTTACAAGGCAAGGAAAGAAGATCGAACAAGGATAGAAATTAATTGAAATCAAAAAATTCATATCAACAAGTTTTAAAGGCAACTTCATTATTTGGAGGAGTACAGGTATTTAAAATTATCATTGCTGTCGTACGTTCCAAGGTCATTGCCTTGCTTATTGGAGCTACAGGAATGGGGATTGCGAGTTTATTGGTCTCTACCATGGATATGATTAATGGCTTTACCAATTTCGGACTTGATAGAAGTGCCGTTCGAGATATCTCTCTGGCTAAAGAAAGCGGTGATACCCTTAAGATCAATAAGACTATTTCGGTATTACAGAGACTAATTTGGTTTACAGCAATTCTCGGCGCCTTAGTCATGATTTTGTTCGCTTCCCTATTGAGTGAGCTCGCTTTCGAAAACACCTCATATACATTTGCCTTTATGTGGTTGGGGATAGCCCTGATTTTTAAACAACTTACTAGTGGTAGGATGGTTATATTACAAGGTCTTAGACACCTTCAAAGTTTGGCCAAAGCCAATGTATTTGGAAATTTATTGGCCCTTATCGTTACCCTTCCGCTTTATTATTACCTTAAGTTAGACGGTATTGTGCCTGCTATTATAGTTTCTTCAATGATTTCATTTTTAGTGGTACTGTACATGTCTTTTAAGAAAACAGAGAAGACTCAGGTTTCTACTAAGGAAGCTTTTGTACAAGGAAAGGGGATGCTACTTTTAGGACTTACATTGAGTTTTA
>JAHZIZ010000013.1 GCA_022601215.1 Bacteroidota bacterium | reverse complement strand
TTGTTTTGCATCGTCGCCTTAGTTATTTGGAAGAACAAGGATATAAACAGTATATATAAAGTCATTGGTGGACTTTTTCTCGGAGCTCTGGGCCTTGGAATACTATTAATTATGATTAGCAACGGCGTTTCAAGTAACTTACTACTCCTTATAGTGGCATTGAGCTTTCTTGGGCTTTCAGAAGCACTTGTTGCACCCACTATTTTTTCATTAGTTGTAAAGTACGTAAACCCAAAATACTTTGCGACTGCGAAGAGCCTTCTTATTATTCCGATAAGTATTTTCACAGGTCTTTTTAGCCTTGTTTTCATTTCCGATTATAACATAGACCACTCGCATCGAATCGTTCGCTTTGCTGCCATCATCTTGGTGGTTTTAGCCACAGTTGTTTACTTTCTTCGAGGTCGTTTTCTAAAAGGCACCACAACTCCTAGCGAAATTGATGAGATAGGTCAACCAGAAGTTTAGCTGAGATACTGATCCACTCCTCGCTCGCACCAAACTACTTTATTCTTAATAGTATTGGCTTCAATGGAATCGTTAATGGCCACCCGATCCTTAGATTTTTCCAAATGATAGATATGAAAAACTATGCCTTTATAGCGCAAACGTCTTCCATACAACCCCGCATTTAAAAACCGTAAAGCTAGTTCAGAATCTTCCCTACCCCAGCCAGTAAAATCTTCATTATAACCATTTACTTTAATGAAATCTTTTTTGAAATAGGAGGTATTACATCCACGATACTTAGAAGAAAACACCAGGCTCCTTTTATATAAGTAGGCTAAAATTGGGATATGTAAAGCACGAGTGCGCTTTTTTATTCCGGTAGAAAACATGGAAAAACGAGTCTGCTTAGCTCTAAAGAGCGCAGGAAGATGGTCTTTTTTAATAGTAACTCTACTCCCAAATAAATAGGTGTTTTCTGCAGCAAAACTTTCATGGTCTTTCACAAAGTGAGAATGTAAAATACAATCTCCGTCTGCTTGGACAATATAATCGCCATTGGCTTGTGCGATTGCCTTATTGAGAATCATGGACTTGCGAAATCCTTCATCTTCCTGCCATACATGGATCAAAGGTATAGGTAATAATTCTCTATACTTAGCTATGACAGCATTAGATGATTCTGCAGATCCATCGTCAGCGATTAATACTTCAAGAGGCATTTTCACCTGATGCCTTACACTTTCCAAAACCAATTCTAATGCTTCTGGCCATTGGTAGGTAGATAAGAGCAGGCTCACCGAGACAGTTTTTTTCACAATTACAGATTGTTTGTTTACATTGAAGTACCTTTACACTTCAACAAACAAAGTAATGAAATTAAAAGAAGTCCTTGGTCATATCTCCCCTGTTTTTGACAGTAACAAAAGAAAACAGTTGGTTATTGATGCCATCTCTACTTCGGAACAAAAAAATGAGGGAGTCATCAATATCCATAGATATGATGCCACTAATGTTGGGGACTATTTCTGTGCACCGCATCAATATTTTGATGAACTAAAAGGAAAGGTGTTAGATATTTCGGGCATGCGAAAAGTGAGTAAAAAAGACAGAACTCATTGGATTGACACCGTAGTAAACAATAGCCTAATTATAGGTGGTGGCGGACTGCTAAATCTAAGGCATTTCGAAAAACAGATGCAACTTTTTGAAAGTTTGCACGCCAAAGGCAAGAAGACGGTTTTGTGGGGACCAGGACATAATGAAGTGAACAGAGAGCTCTTTGGAAAAAAGATCAACTATAATGTGGATCTTAAAAACTTCGGAATGGCAGGTGTTCGTGACTATAGTAATAAAGAACATTGGGTGCCTTGCGTAAGTTGTATGCATACAGTTTTTGATCAAAAATTTACAGAAACCCAAGAAGTGGGAATCATTTTTAGTAAAAAAACATTAAAAGACACTTCCCTTTTGGCCAAATTAGAGAACTTCCCGTCTACCAATAACACGACCAATTTAGACGATATGGTTTCCTTTATTGGAAAAAGTGAAACCCTAGTTACGGATAGCTACCATGCCATGTATTGGGCCATGCTGTTAGGAAAGAAAACTGTAGTAGTGCCAACTACCTCCAAGTTCTACGATTTTAAATACCAACCGGTTGTTACTTCCTATGAAGATTTTGAAGACGTATTGTCCCAAGCAACTGCTTATTCTGGAGTTTTGGAAGAATGCCGAACGGTTAATAAAGATTACGCCTCAAAGGTTTTTGACTATCTAAATCTATAATATGCGCGAAGAAATTGAACACTGTGTAAGCGTTTTAAAACGTGGTGGACTCCTGCTCTATCCAACGGATACAGTTTGGGGAATTGGCTGTGATGCCACCAATGCGAGGGCTATTCAAAAGGTATATGAAGTAAAGAAACGAGCCGAAAGCAAATCACTCATTTGCCTAGTGAAGGATTTTAATATGCTCAATCAGTATGTAGAATCCGTTCCTGAAGTCGCTCATGATATTCTAAAATACGCTATAAAGCCAACCACGGTAATTTATGACGATCCCATTCGTGTGGCTGAAAATCTAATAGCCGATGACAATTCGCTAGCCATACGCATAGTGCAAGACGAATTTTGCCAGCAATTAATCCGAAAATTCCGTCGTCCCATTGTATCCACCTCAGCCAATGTGAGCGGACAAAAAACTCCGTTAAACTTCAAAGAAATAAGCAGTGAGATTTTGGAAGGCGTGGACTATGTCGTAAATTTGCATCACGATAAAGAATCGGCTAAACCATCGGCCATTATCAAATTAAAAAACGATGGAACGGTGAAGGTTATTAGAGATTAATGTCTACAACTCCCAATTACAAAAACGCTTTACAACACCCTATCTTTAACACGATTTCAAAGGCAGCTTCGCAGTTGCAATTGGAAAGCTATGTCATAGGAGGATTTGTACGTGATTATATGTTGAAGCGCGG
>JAHZIZ010000101.1 GCA_022601215.1 Bacteroidota bacterium | reverse complement strand
GCGAAGGAACGCCCATTATCATTATGCATGGGCTCATGGGAGGCTTGAGTAACTTTGATGGTGTGGTTAATTTTTTTCCTGAAAAAGGCTATAAAGTGGTCATTCCCGAGCTACCGATTTATAGCATGCCCATCTTAAAAACAAACGTCAAGAATATTGCTGTTTTCGTTCAAGAATTTTTAGATCACAAGAACTACGAGGAAGTTATTTTATTAGGCAATTCTCTTGGGGGGCATGTAGGATTAATGGTGACCAAACTCTTTCCTGAAAAGGTGAAAGCTCTAGTCATCACCGGAAGTTCTGGGTTATATGAAAGTGCCATGGGAGAAACCTACCCCAAACGTGGCGATTATGATTACATCCAGAAAAAGGCTCAGAATGTTTTTTACGACCCTACTATAGCAACAAAGGATATTGTCGATGAAGTATATGAATCTGTCAATGACAGAAACAAACTAATTCGCACCTTGTCTATTGCCAAAAGTGCCATAAGACATAACATGGCAAAGGATCTTCCTCACATGACAACGCCCACGTGTATCATTTGGGGTAAAAACGACACAGTTACTCCTCCCGAGGTTGCAGAAGAATTCCATCAGTTGCTTCCAGATTCCGACTTAAGTTGGATTGACAAGTGTGGACATGCAGCCATGATGGAACACCCAGATACTTTTAACGACTTATTATTTGCCTGGTTAGAAAAGCGAGGCATCTAACAATGACTGTCCTAGTGCAGTTTATAATTTTTATCTCTTGAAAATCACATCGGCAGAATTTGTAGTAAGCAATAGTGACGTGGCTAAATGCCCTAAAGACCAATTGGCTGAATACGCTTTTATTGGAAGAAGCAATGTGGGTAAATCTTCCCTCATCAACATGTTGATGCAACGAAAAAGCTTGGCAAAAACATCCGGTAGGCCAGGAAAAACTCAGCTTATTAACCATTTTATCATTAATAAAGAGTGGTTTTTAGTCGATCTTCCTGGATACGGGTATGCTCGAGTATCCAAGTCCTCAAAAAAAGTCTTCCAAAAATTCATAACCCAATATTTTGAAAAACGCCAACAATTGGTTCTTGCCTTTGTTCTTATAGATTGTCGTCATGAGCCGCAAAAAGTGGATATGGATTTCATGCAATGGATGGGTGAAAACCAGATTCCATTCAGTATCATTTTCACCAAAGCTGACAAACTAAAACCTAACGCCATTACTCGCAATGTAGAAGCCTATACGCAAAAAATGCTCGAAACTTGGGAAGAAATGCCCCAATACTTTATTACATCGTCAAGTAAAGGGATTGGCAGAGACGAAGTACTAAACTATATTCAGATTATTAACGAGCAACTTTAGACTAAGTAACCAGCCTGTGTATTTCTTCAATTAATGCTTCAGAGGAATCCAAGGTGTTTAGTATTTCAGTGTTCATAAAAATGGACAATTCATAACCCGTTTGAATAAGTACGGTTGGGTAGGTATACGCTGCCAACCATTTAGAACGAAATTTTCGTTCAAATTCATCTTTGTGATAAAACTCCATAGCGAGAGCACTATTTTCCCTAAAGGCTTTCCATAAGTCATCCTCGGTGAATTTTCCGAAGGTAAGGGCGCATAGATTACATTCATAGGTATCTGGACTCACTATTTTATGGGCATTATCAAGGACTCTATCAAGGAATCCAGAATTGGCATTATAGACGAAGATGAGTTTCATAGGCACATTTCAGAAAACTTAAAAATACGGCAATTAAATAAAAAGAGAGCAATACTATAAGCATCACCCCCTTTTTGCAATAAACTAACAAAAATCTTCTATCTTTTAATCATTTGTTTTGTGGTAGTAGAGCCTGTAGCGCTATCTATAAGATGTACTAAATAAGTTCCACTTTGTAGTCTCGACACATCTAAAGTCGCTTGTGTTTGCAACCGTTGTTGCACAACCAATCTACCCGCGACATCATAGATATTTATTTGGGCAGTAACCGCCTCATTTGTATTTAAAGAAATGTTCACACTGTTTTCTGCCGGATTAGGGAACAGACTAAAGTCTGTTGTCTCTAAATCACCAATAGCGAGAACATTACAATCCTCTCCTTCTAAACGATTGACTACGATTGAATCTTCCGAAATATCACTGCAGTCCGCATCTCTTAGCGTTTGTAATGGTTCTCCTATAAAATCATCTTGATTAAGCCCTCTATATGACCATCCCCAAATAGCACATACTCCTACTCCAGCTCCATCCAAATTAATTTCATTGGTATCTGCAAAACCTAAAATGTTTCCTGTATTAACATCCGTAATTACATACTTATAAGTTAAGTTCTCCGATGGCGTTTCATGAAAGACTATAATTGGGTCTGCACTTCCATCTACACATAGGCTTATTTCAAACTCACCATCAATTCGAAGCGTTCCATTTTCATTAGCATCGTTGGTTGCTACTACATCAATACCAATAGTTCCAGCATTCGCTTCTTCTCTAGTTACCACAATGGAATCTACAGAAATATCACTGCAATCTGCATCCCTCAAAGCCTGTAACGGTTCTCCAATAAAGTCATCTT
>JAHZIZ010000100.1 GCA_022601215.1 Bacteroidota bacterium | reverse complement strand
CTTAGGGATGATTTGAACGATATCTAAGTTAATGTTTAAATACCCCTCTTGCGTCAACGGGTCATAGTCGTCCAACAATTCCAAATACTGAACCTTATCCTGCTGCCCCAATGCATACAGTCGTAATTCAACAAAGCTTCTACCAGTGATGGAAGAGTAACCACCATAGTTGATGCTGCTTTGATTGCGTATATATTGCGACCATATATACTCTGCAAATCGCTTAAAAAACAATTCGTCTTTATTTCCATAAACATTGGGCTTTGAAAAATTCTTTTTCCCTTCAGCCGAATATTTTGATTCGCCTAGATATCTTTCGTTTGCCATAGTTATTGTATATGTGAGAAATAGAGTAATATTAAAACAATCAATATGTTATTCACCAATAGCACCATCTTCCAGTAGCTTGATGGTCTAGAAAAAAACACGACTAATCGTAGTATCATACCACAAAATACATAAATACATGTAATAACGCAACTGATAAGCACAGCTGTTGCTATCATTTTGTTCAAAAAGCTAAACAAAGCAATGCATATAAGTAGATAAACTACAGCGTGTTGAAACTCTTTTGAAAGCGTTTTTTCCAGTAGTTGATCTTTGTTCGTATTGGTTGTTAATGTATACAATGCATGCATGGCAACCCATAATGGAAGTTCTAATGTCATAATCTATGTTTACGTTTTTTAACAGGCATCCCTTTACTCCACGTATTCTTCTTCTCCTTTTTCTTAAGGTACTTTTGGTCCATATCGGATAGCAATGCAAATCCAGCTGCTACCGTTAAATCCCTTACTGTTCTATTTTTACCATTAAACAATCTAAAATCGTTGATAATTCTAACATGCCGGGTCGATACTATTCTATGTACTACGTATTTTTTTAACTCTTGGATGTATAAGTTGATAATTGGTTTTGAAGCCTTTGTGCCTCTTTCCTTTTTCTTCTTGCCTTTTTTGCCAGCTGTATCCACTCTCGTTGGCTCTGGTCTGTGCTTAACATAATGCTTAAATCCATTCTCATTAAACCATACAACAATAGATCCTCTGTTTGTCTCTGGAAAGATCGCTACTCCATAATAGATTGCTGCCATCAAGATCTCTTCAAATAGTTCCGTTGGATCATCAGGACGATCCACAAAGTCAGCCACAAAGTTAGAAGTAATTAATTTCCAGCGATCAAACTCCTCTACTTCATCTTTATCATTAATAGCAACATTAGTATCTATAAAACTATTGAACCGTTCATAGATAACAGCGGCACCATCTGATCCTTGACCGTCTTCCGTCATATGATCAACTGGATCCACACCCATCGTATACAATGGATCGTTCCCTGGTCTTGGTAACCCATCCCCTAAAACAAAACAGTTGTTAGGATTTTTAGGAAATCTAGACACGTGCCATTTCCCTTTTGGTCCAGGTAACCATTGGACTTGGCTACCAAAGCCATTAGTCCATACAAAATCCCCTGTAATGATCCTGTTTTTAACCCTAGATCCATCTGCTTCAAAATCACCTCCAATTCCATTCTTATCCGTTTCAAGCTGAATCTTTCGCCGATCCAATAGGGCAGGATACAAGATGCATTCATTATGAGGAGGTCTAAACACGTCCTCTATAGTAATAGGATGCTTGCGTTGAAAACTCGCCAAGCCATCCCAATCTGTTAACTCTTCAAAGCCTTTGATGGTGTTGAACACCATCGTCAAGCACTCTTCTTTTTTATGAAAACCCCATTCGTCTACCTCGTGTGCGTACACACAGTTTCTGAAGTAGCGGTACATCCCTGTAGTGGTTCGATTATTATCATTGCGCTTATTGGGGTCTGAACCATCCCAAGTTTTCTTTATATTTTCCAACGTTTTAGAGGTTTCTATATCCTCTACAGTTGTTGTCCATATCGTTTTACCTACAATTATCTTACCATTAGACAGTGCTAATGCTGGCTTAATTACTGCCCATTGTTCATTCACATCAAACGCCTCGATCTTACCAGGCTCATCTAGATGCCAGATACCAAGACGCTTCCCATCGTACTTTCCTTTACCGCTTGATTCAAAATCAATGCGACCTCGAATAGCATCGTACTTATAATGGATATCCGACTGCCCCTCTAATTCTCCCTTATTCTTTTTGTCTTCTAATTTTTTGTGTGAGTAAATGACTTCTGGGTAATCAAACAACATTACCTTAGTAGGAGCAGAGCGCCCCTTCATGATTGGTTTGAAGTACCAAGGTATCTTGTTGTGGGCAACAACAATACGCAAAAAGTTATCTTGAGCATCGTCCTCTTTTACATTTTGCATACCGCACCAACTATTCCTAGTTATAGAAGCAAATTCCCACATAAGGAACAATGCTTTTTCGGTATCTCCCATCCGTCTACCCTTGATATCCAGCAATCCGTAACATTCCTTATCCAAAAAGCAATGTTCCCAAACCAAGAAGAAGCAATAATCTCCCTCTCTAAACTGGGGCAGCACACCTGCTTCTGTTTGCCAAAAGTTCAAGTAAAACCAAAACCTTCCTGTAATGTATATTTCCTTACCTTTAATTAGCCACCATTCGCCGTTATTTCGCTTATGGTATAATTTATCTACGTAAGCATCTCTTTTGTCGTCTGACCAATCTTTGAGGTTATTGGGGATGCTCTCTCGCTTAAATTTTTGGTTCTTTACTTTTTTGCCGTAATTCTTAAAGTACTTTCTAGGAGGTTTCTTAGGGAGATTGACAGGGATCTCAAACCCTTCTATAGCTGTGGTGCCATAGGGATCTTCAAAATTCCATTCTGCTGTATACAAATAGTCTTCTAGTCCTTCAGCTTCTCCTGCCATGGTGGATTTTTAGCGTATTTTTCGGGGTAACTACCAATACTGTTTTGAGTAATATGTTCGTTGATTTGCTTTAGAACCCGCTTGTCGTTGAAGATAGAGGCTTCTAACTTCATCATTTGCTTGGTCAAAGCAGGAATCTCCTTTGCCAACGCTCTCCTAGCATTAACATCCTTAGATTCAATATCAATTGTAATTGGTGCTCTTAGGTAGTGGTTGAAATTGTGGATCTGCATGTTCAACGTAAACCACTGTTCGTAATAGGCATTGTGGATGAATTTAAAGAATTGGTAAATAAATTCTCTATATAAACTACCACTAGACAGAATCTCTTTTCCAACCAAACTATCTTCATTAATGTTCAGTTGATTTAATGCCTTACTTTTTCTGTCTTCATATTTCTTGGTATGGAAGAAAGGACTTTCTGTATCTATGAATATTACGGTAAATCTCAATAGAAGATCCAGATCCTTGATCTTCCAACCTAATTGTTTGTAGTCATCCGTAACGACATAAAACTGGACAATACCCCCTAATCGAGGGTAATGCTTAACCATTGT
>JAHZIZ010000099.1 GCA_022601215.1 Bacteroidota bacterium | reverse complement strand
CAACACCAATATAGGAACCATGGCTGGATTCTATAACCTAGGATCAGGGAATGTATTTATTGGTCACGATGCTGGGAAATTGGAAGTGGAGAGTGATAAATTATACATTGACAATAGCGACACATCTAGTCCACTACTTTATGGTGATTTTGCCGGAGATGTCTTAGCTGTAAATGGAAAATTGGGAGTCGGAACCATGGCACTTGATGCGGATTCTGCAATCACTGTAAATGGAAAAATACTTTGTGAGGAAGTTGAAGTGATACAGGATGTGGCTCCAGATTATGTATTTCAAAAATATTACTTAGGAGAATCTAGCTTAAAAGAAAGTTACTCCATGCCAACTCTTGAGGAGGTGGAAGCTTTCACTAAGGCCAACCATCACCTACCAGAAGTGCCAAGCGCTAAAGAAATTAAAGAAGAAGGTATGGGCTTAAAGGAAATGTCTACGTTATTATTACAAAAAGTAGAAGAGTTAACCTTGTATACGATAGAGCAGGAAAAACGTATAAATGCGTTAGAAAAAATGCTCGCTGAGAAAGAGTAAGTCTCTCCAGATATTCTATACGACTAAAGGCTGATTAATATCTTGGTTAGTCAGCCTTTTCTATTTCAAAAACCATCAGATTTATTACATGATACTTGGATTAAAAATCTGAGCCAGATTCTCTATGCTTTTTGGTAAGCAAAGGGCAACATTTAGCACAACAATATTATAAAACGACATAAAATGAAAAACATTAGATTTTTACTAAGGGGAACTCTCTTGCTCTTTAGTATCACTATAACTGTAGCACAGGATCTTGACCCTAGATGGGAACTAACGCGACCCATCGAAACTGAAATAGAAAAATACCTTAAAGCCAATATAGGTGGATTTCAACTATCAGAAGCTGAAGTCAATCGAATTGCAGATAGCGAAGAACATAAAGATATGACACCTCAAGAAGTTAGTGCTTTCGTTTTGAGGATAAAGCGGAGTCAATTGCGAAGGAAATACTTTGAAGAAAACCCCGAGTCTAGAGACGCTTTTCAAGCCATCAATACAAACGGACAAGTTTGTTCGGATGGTAATTTTGAAGGCGTAAATCCATTGATAAATTATACTTTCTCAAATTATACTGAAAATTACTCCGACTTTTATGCCTGTACCATGGAGCTCCAACCAGGATCCCCATTGCCAATATCTAACACATTAAATAATTTTAATGCGGATTACACTTTAGTAACACAAGGGTTTGATCCTGCGCTGGCCGCAGCGCCATTTAATGTCAACCTGCCAAGAACTTTTAACGGTACTACTCAAGCAATAAAATTAAATAGATCCTCACAAGGACTTGATGTAACTACAATGCAAAGAGACTTTGTGGTAAATGAGAATAATTTGAGTATAAATTTTTCACTCATTTTAGAAAACCCAGATCATTTTACTACGCTCCCAGATGGAAGTATTAAGGATGAGCAGCCATTTTTTCAGGTTACACTTTACGATGTAAATGGCAATGTTTTTTATCGAAGATGTATTGTCTCTGACCCAAATAATTGCATATTTACAAGTGCTGACATCAATAATACGTTACTCTATTCTGGTTGGAGATGTTTAAATATAGATACTCAAATTTTAATGAACCAGCCAGTCACTCTCGAATTTTCAATCGTGGATTGTGGACTAGGGGGGCATTATGGAACGGTTTATATTGATGAAATTTGCAATACCACATGTACCAATAATGCTTTCGGAGATATCCTATTGGATCCAGTGAATAGCAATTGTCCTACTAATTCCTTTGACGTCTGTGGTTCTTACCAGACTCCATTATGTGCTACAGGATCCCCTGTTTTTTCATTAGAAATTATTGACAACGTTGGAAACGTTGTTAATACCTTAAATAACGCCGCCATTGATCAGACGAATCAGAGATTTTGTTTTTCAGTGGATCTAAACGACTTTGGATCTAACCCAGCAGGTAATTATGAGTTTAACGTTATAGGGGATTTTATTACGAATACTGGCTTTGTTAATACTATAATTGATCTCTCGGCAAACGTGGGCCCAGATGTTGCTTTTAACAACTGTCCGTGTCCTGGAATTATTCCTTCTATTGCTATTGCGAATAACGCTATAGGATGTCCTATTCTTCTTACTGGAAGTAATACGGGTGTAAGCTGTGGTGGAGAAACTTATGTGTGGGAAGTATATAATGACATTGCTAATGACGGTCTCGATCCAGGAGATATAGTATATACTACTAATAACGTTAGCTTCGATGAAAACGATTTTGACTTTACTTTCGTTCCTGGGAATTATTTCGTGTCATTGACAATTACCGACGCTTCTGGTACTATCGTTGAAACTACAACATCAAGTGTTACGATACAAGACGAATGTTATTTTAATTGCGATGCTAATTGGTTAAAATCGATAGGTACTTCTGGAGGAGCTAGTTATCAAGAAGAATTTGGAAGCAATGTAGTGGTTGATAATGAAGATAATGTTATTATGTTAGGGTATTCGAGTCCGAGTACTACAAT
>JAHZIZ010000098.1 GCA_022601215.1 Bacteroidota bacterium | reverse complement strand
TGTATGTCCCCTCCGAATAGAGTAAAAGCGTCTGTAAAACTCTCTATAAAGAAGTTGTAGTATTTAAAAAACCCTAAGAGTCCAAGGTTGCATATAATACTAATTCCTAAAAGTAGTTTTCGTTTGTTGGAGTTTTGGTTGGCATTCATTTGCAGACCTAGTACATAATCTAGTAAGGTGCTGAATAGTATTAGTGTTAAGAATCGATAATCCCACCAACCATAAAAAATATAACTTGCTATGACTAGAATTGCGTTTTGGATGCCTTTGTTATTTCTTCCAAGGAGCCAATGTAGTATGAGTACGATGGGGAGAAAAATGGCGAAATCCAAGGAATTGAATAGCATGGGCTTTAGGTGTGGTTATCCATGAATGGATTCATTTTTACTTAAGTCTTTCATGACTTCAGCTTCGAATGTGAGTAATTCTTGCCACTTCTCATCGACCTCTTTACGGTCTCCATATTTGCGGGCAAATCCTAAGAACATAGTATAATGACCGGCTTCACTGATCATTAACTTACGGTAGAATTGTGCTAGTTTTTTATCCTCTAACTCTTCGCTTAATAGTCTAAAGCGCTCACAACTCCGAGCCTCAATGAGTGCAGCATATAGCAAGCGATGTACTAGCTGAGTAGTTCTACTTCCACCTTTGGGAAAGAACTTTGTGATGGCGATTACATATTCGTCTTTTCGATCCCTTCCCATGATCCATCCATGTTCAATTATTCGATCATGGACCATTCTGAAATGACTCATTTCCTCTTGAACTAAATCGGTCATTTCCGTGACCAGTTCTGTATATTCTGGAAAAGAAACAATGAGCGATATGGCTGTAGAAGCTGCCTTTTGTTCACAATAGGCGTGATCCGTGAGGATTTCTTCAACATTTTTTTCTACAATATTAACCCATCTTGGGTCCGTAGGAAGCTTTAATCCTAGCATTTGTATGGGATCATGTTTTTCAAAAGCCATTAGATATCCAAATCAAATTCTTTACGGAGGGTTTCAATGAGTGGATTTTTTTCCACGAGCTTATCAAATTTCTCCCTTGGTGTGTATGCATAGCGCTTTACATCTTCTTCATTAACTTCTATGGAGAGGTCCACATCGTAATTTTGAAGTTGTTCTCGTAAGTACCCCAGAAGCTCATATTTGGCACGTTCTACTTCTACTTTTATCGTACTATTTGGAAAAACAAGGTGAATGAGATTTGCTTCTAACTTAGGGACTCCCATAGTAAGGTGAGACAATAAGTTAAACTTACCCTCTTGTTCCACTTTTTTAGTATAGGAAGCCCAAGCCGTTTGCATTGCTTCTTCTGTAAATGGTTCTTTCGGTAAATTCTTCTCGTCTGGTTTACTAGCGACGAACTCTTTTTGAAGTTCTTGCTTTTTCTGAATACTTTTTAAGGACAAAGCGGAGACTCTCTTGGCCTTCGATTCAGCCAATATTTTGGGGCGCTCAATAACAATCTCTGGAGTAGGTGGCGTGTTGTTATTGCGAGTCTCTTGAGGTGTATTATTACTTGTAGTTTCATCTTGTTCCACCAATGATGATTTGGTAGGGAGTGTTTCTTCAATAGTAATTGGCGTAACTGCTGTTGCCGGAACTTTTTCAATAGAAGGTTCCTTTATTGCAGTTGATTGTGTTTGTCGCGTATTTTTAAAATGAGAAGGCGGAATTACATATCGTTTCTCACTAGTCTTTTTTTTTTCGCCTTCGAAGGTAATCGAGGCGAGTTGTAAGAGGCATAATTCTACTAATAGACGTTGGTTACGACTATTTTTATAATTCAAATCACAGCGATTGGCCAATTCAATACCTTCAACTAAGAATGAATGGGGAGCTTTTCGAGATTGTTCCAGATACATCTGTTTCACTTGCTCTCCCACTTCTAGAAGACCAATAGTTGCTTCATTTTTACCAACCAAGAGGTCTCTAAAATGCGAAGCTAAACCTGAGATAAAATGATGTCCATCAAACCCTTTGGAAAGTATGTCATCATAGAGTAACAATGCTTCTGGTATTGCGTTTGTGAGGAGTAAGTCTGTCACTTTAAAATAATAAGTATAGTCTAATACATTTAAGTTTTCAGTTACTGCCTGACGTGTTAATTTCTTTCCAGAAAAACTAACAACCCTGTCAAAAATGGACAATGCATCTCGCATAGCACCGTCTGCCTTTTGTGCGATAATGTGCAAGGCGTCATCGTCTGCTTCAATCTGTTCGGATTTAGCAACTTCGGCAAGTTGGCCTTTGATATCATTGACTGTGATACGTCTAAAATCGAAAATTTGACAACGGGATAGAATCGTTGGGATAATCTTATGTTTTTCAGTAGTCGCCAAAATAAAAATTGCATGCTTAGGCGGCTCCTCCAAGGTCTTTAAAAACGCATTAAAGGCCGCAGAAGAGAGCATGTGAACCTCGTCAATGATGTATACTTTGTAGTGTCCAACCTGTGGCGGTATGCGTACCTGATCAATGAGATTTCTAATGTCATCCACAGAATTATTAGAGGCAGCATCTAATTCAAAAATATTGAAGGCAAAATCTTCATCTTCATCGTGAGTTCCGTCGTCATTAATTTTCTTAGCAAGAATTCTAGCACAGGTTGTTTTACCAACCCCTCTAGGTCCTGTAAAAAGAAGCGCCTGAGCTAGGTGATTGTTTTCAATGGCGTTCTCCAGAGTATTGGTAATTGCCTGTTGCCCCACTACGTCTTTAAACACGCTGGGGCGATATTTCCTGGCCGATACAATGAAATGTTCCATAGGGTAAAACAAATATAAAAAGCTAGGGTTAGTAATTAAAAAATAGGGCTTTCATTTTTGAGGGAGTTATTAACATTTCGCCTATTTTTGCAACGCAGGTCGCCTTATCGTTCCCAAAGCATATTGGGAGAGGAAAGTCCGGACACCATAGGGAAGCATAGCGGCTAACGGCCGTCAGTTCCGATTTATCGGAATTAGGACAAGTGCAACAGAAAGAATGTACAGGTAATGCTGTAGTGAAACCAGGTAAACTCTATGCGGTGCAATGCCACGTAAACTCAGGCTTGAGAATACCCGTTCGATCTGAGAGGGTAGGCAGATAGAGCGTATGGGTAACCATACGACAAGATAAATGATAAGGGCTTTAATGTGAATTAAAGTACAGAATCCGGCTTATAGACCTGCTTTTTTTCTTCTTTAAAAATTTTAACTAACTGCTTTGCCCAAATTTTGCATTCATCTAAGGATGAGAATATTTGATATGTTCCTTTATAAAATTTTCGTTCAAAACGCGCGGTTTCAAGCGTAGATGGAGAATGACACACTACACCAATACCAGCAAGATTAGAAATTGCTTTGGACTGCATTAAACAAGTTGGGTTGATTGTGTAGTCATTTATTCGGTGTGCAATAGAAACGAATGGTTGATTGCCGTAGTACTGCCCGCATACTTCAGAAAGTTCCTTGAGGTGTGGTGTATCAAAGGTGACTCCTTCATGTATACTAGATATAACAAACATCTCGTAGAAATAAAGAGTAGCAAAATCTAATTCGAGAATATGGGCTTTACTATGGGGCATTTTATAGGTTTGAGGTTGTAAATTAAATATAAATAAGGAAAATTCCTACTTTTTAGCTTTGTAAATTATTCAAAGTCCACGCTTTACATTCTTCGAGTGTATAGAAAGTTTCAAAGGGATGTTTGTAAAAAGCCTTTTCGAAGGTCGCGGTTTGTAGTGATGATTCGGAATGACATAAAACTGCAATGCTGCGCAATCGTTGATGGTTAGATATCTCTAAATAACAGGTAGGGTTCACTGAATAGTCAAACTTTCTATCTGATATGTATCCAAATTCCTTATCAGGATAGAATTCATTAAAAATGTCAAATAGGGAGCCCAACTTAGGGAGATCGAAGGTAGTGCCTTCACGTATGGTGAGGATTGCGAACGATTCATTTATTTCAACTTGAACAAAATCCAAGTCGATGGTCGTAATGTGAGGAGACATTATTTCTACTTTTTAAAAAAACTGAACACTGAGCCACCATATCTTCTAGTTTCTTGAAAACCAGGCAACTCGTCCAATGAGGTTTGTTTAGGATGTTCAATAATAAAAATTCCATTAGTATTCAGCAAGCTATTTTGTGATATTTTTTGGATCATATTATTAAACTGCTCGACTTCAAAGGCATACGGTGGATCGGCAAAAATAAGATCGAAAGAGCCACCAGACTTTTCTAAATATTTAAAGACATCAGATTTAATAGTCGTGATAGGGAAGTCCAACGCTTCGGCCATTTTTTGAATAAATTTTACACAGGCGTAGTGCCCGTCTACTGCTGTTATGTCTTCAGCACCTCTAGAAGCAAACTCGTAGCTAATGTTGCCAGTACCAGCAAATAAATCTAGTACTTTTAATTCGGCAAAATCTATTCGGTTGTTAAGAATGTTAAACAATGCTTCCTTGGCAAAATCGGTTGTAGGTCGCACCGGTAAATTTTTGGGTGCAGTAATGCGTTTTCCTTTATGTGTGCCTGAGACAATGCGCATTAAGCCAATAATTTATGTAAAAGATGTTCGTGTGTTGCCTCTTGTTTTAACGGGGTAGTAATTGGGCTAAAAAACTTTACATTTCTAATATAATTGTAGAGCATATTGTAATTAGGGTCTTCTATCGTGACAGCCCCGCAGAGCAGTGTAATGACTGTATCTGGGTTAATCTTCAACTGTTCTAAGCAGAACAATACATAATATATAAAATCTTCAGGGGTGGTATAAGGATAAGAATTACACAAAAGAAGTTCCCCTTTTTTCATAATAATGCATTCAAACTGGGACCTTTGTATATGAAGGTATACTTTGGTGTCCAACGCAAACTTTTCAGCAGTTAAGCATTGCCGTAACAACAAAGATACGGCGTGGTAGTATTCGAAACTGCCAAAGCGATCGAAAATATAATTGTTTATGTTGATTAAAGGGACATAGACAATGACTAAATCATACCCATCAATTACATCGTGACTAATAAAGTCGTTACTTAATATTTTAGTGTTAAACTTGAGGTACTCACTGGCCTTTTGTTCTTCAAAGATGGCAGCAGGAACAGCAGAATACGTATTTGTGGAATACACTAGGGACACTCGGCTATAGTGTTGCTGAAACTCGGGAAGATTGAGTACTTCAATTATTTCGGCTAAGAGCTCTTCTGGAGTGTTTGGTTGGTCAAAATCTTTTTCGACAAAGTGAATGGCTTCGTCATTTTCAGATGAGACCAAAAAAGAAAGTCCGGTCAAAGAAATTTGAACGGACAATCTACAAGTTTGGTTGGTATTACTATTGTTTGTCTTTGGCGTCATAAAGTTTTGGCCAGTTTCCACTGGTGTCAATGTCGTTCATTGATCCTACTTTTATATGTGTACCATTTACACCATCAACTGAATTTGTTTGTTTTTCCTGAACTATCATGTCCTTATCCAGTCCATTTAAAACTACATCTTTAGAAACTTTGGCTTCAAAAACAGAATACATGATTCCACTTTTATCAAGCTTACCAGCAGCTAATTCAAATTTGGCATCAGATTCTGGAATCGACATCATATCTTTATATCTTGTACTTCCAGGGAATAAAGAATCCTTAACCGGAGCAAATCCTAAGGTGTCAACAACAATGACATCTACAAAATATCCACCCTCTTTAGGATCCAACCCATAAGCTTTATTTTTAGCTTCATCTGCATAACTACTATCACGACGTTGAGTAATAGCAAATTTAGCAGTGTCGATAAATCGAACTAAACTATCAAAATTTCCTGTAAAGCTCCCTGTTACATCTTGATGTGCTAATTGCGCTTTCTTGATATCTTTAAGCTTCGCGATGACTTGCGTATATCTTTCCTCTTTTTGCTTATTGAATCTAGTAGTACTGGTAATTGAATTGTACAAACTCCAGCCTAAGAATACAATAGCAATCCAGAGAACGATTTGAATAATTAATTTCATTATTTTGAAAGTTTAATTTAGATTAAAGTATAATATTAGGTCTATCGCAAATCTACAATTTTTTTTTATTCGCAAAAGGATAAAGCGAAAAAAACCTACCTATCTTTACATCCTTTACACGGCATTTATAAATGGATACATCTCAATTCTACGGACTATTAAAAAGTGATTTTCCGCATACGGTTACGCCTAAGCAAGATGTCGCCTTGCAACTTCTATCAAAGTTTGTGCTCAGTGAAGAAAAAAACCTCACCTTTTTATTAAAGGGATACGCAGGAACAGGGAAGACAACTCTAATTGGGACTTTGGTAAAAAATCTTTGGAAAGCACAAAAATCATTTGTGTTATTGGCACCCACAGGTCGTGCAGCTAAGGTGATTACCAATTACAGCGGAAAGCAAGCGTTGACTATTCATAAAAAGATTTATGCCCCTAAAAGTGAAAATGGAGGGAAAGTGGTATTTAATTTACAGAAGAATAAAGCCCGGAACGTTATTTTTATTGTGGACGAGGCTTCCATGATACCGGATATTAATCAAGATTCTAAACTGTTTGAAAATGGTTCTCTCTTAGATGATCTTATGCAGTTTGTTTACAGTGGAAATAATTGCAAACTTCTTTTAATAGGGGATACCGCTCAATTACCACCTGTAAAGTTAGATGTGAGCCCCGCCTTAGAGTCTACAACTCTAGAGAATTATTACAACAAAGAAGTCATGCAGTTGGAGTTGGATGAAGTGGTACGTCAACAACAGGAAAGTGGGATTTTATATAATGCTACTCAAATTAGAAATACCCTGGATGGAGGATTCTATGAGAGTTTCAAATTTGCTGAAGCGCAGTATCCCGAGGTAGTTCGTCCACGAGACGGACAAGAAATAATGGATGCTATTAATGATTGCTATAGTACTTTAGGAAATGAAGACACTGTGATTATTGTACGCTCCAATAAAAGAGCAAATATCTATAATCAAAACATACGGCAGCGAATCCTTTTTCAGGAAGAGGAACTTTCGGCGGGAGATTATCTCATGGTAGTTAAGAATAATTACTTTTGGGTGAAACCGCATTCGGAAGCAGGTTTTGTAGCAAATGGAGATATTATTGAAGTTCTAGAGATTTTCAGTTTTAAAGAATTATACGGTTTTAAATTTGCTGAAGTGTCAATTAGAATGGTAGATTATCCAAATATGAAGCCTATTGAGACGGTGTTATTGTTGGATACGCTTACCTCCGAAACTCCCTCTCTTTCCTACGATGACTCTAATAAGCTCTATCAAGAAGTGAGAAAAGACTTCGCCGATGTGAAATCGAATTATAAAAAGTTTCTATCTATTAAAAACAACAAGTATTTCAATGCTTTACAGGTGAAATTTTCTTATGCTATCACTTGTCATAAGTCGCAAGGAGGGCAATGGGACACTGTTTTTATCGAGCAACCTTATCTTCCTAATGGAATAGACAAGGATTACCTGCGTTGGTTATATACTGCGGTTACTAGAGCAAAGAACAAATTGTATCTGTTGGGTTTTAAAGATGAATTTTTTGAAGAACCCCAGTAAACCTTTTACATATTTTTGCATCTAGTAAATATATTTTAACAGATTCCTTTTCAGTATCTGCAAACTTGTTATTTTTGACGTCACAATAAAAAACCTCTACATTGAAGATAATTGCTATGATTCCTGCGCGATATGGCGCATCAAGATTCCCTGGAAAATTAATGCAAGATTTAGGCGGAAAGCCTGTAATAGTGCGTACTTATGAGGCGACTCAAGAAACCAAACTTTTTGATGAAGTTTATGTGGTAACTGATAGTGAAGTGATCTTTGAGGAGATTGCATTGCACGGTGGAAAAGCCATTATGAGTAAGAAGGAACACGACTGTGGGACGGATCGTATCGCAGAAGCTGTAGAGGACATGGACGTTGACATTGTGGTTAATGTACAAGGGGATGAACCTTTTACGAGCAAATCGGGATTACAACAAGTACTAGGAGTTTTTAATGGACCAGATGCCGAAAAGATAGATTTGGCCTCCTTAATGACTGAAATTTATGATTGGAAGGAGATAAGTGACCCTAATGCTGTGAAAGTAATTGTGGATAAGGATAACTTTGCCTTATATTTTTCACGTTCTCCTATTCCTTATCCAAGAGATAAAAATGCGGCTGTCCAGTACTATAAGCATAAAGGTATCTACGCGTTTCGAAAGGCTGCGTTGCTCGACTTCTATAAGTTGCCAATGCGTTCTATGGAGGCGGCAGAGAAAATTGAATGTATTAGATTTTTAGAATACGGTAAAAATATAAAAATGGCTATTTCAAATACCCAAGGAATAGAAATAGATACTCCAGAAGATTTAGTGAGAGCAAATAAAGCGTTGAAAGAGGATAAAGGTGTTTCGGTAAATAATAAATATCGAAATTTCCCAATGGTACCTAAGGTGGTGTTTGGTCGCGGTTGTTTCGATCAGTTGCCTTCTATTTTGGCACCACAAAGAAAAGATAAGGCTCCGTTCATTTACCTAGTAGATGATGTCTTTGAAGGCAATGAGGACCTTGTTAATAGAATGAATCTTCGCTTCAATGATAAGCTCATTTTTGTATCAGCAGAAGAGGAGCCTAAAACGGAACAAGTAGATACTATTGTGAAAAATATAAAATCTGAATTTACATACCGACCTTCAGGAATTATAGGTGTTGGTGGTGGTAGTATCTTAGATTTGGCCAAAGCGGTATCCTTATTGTTAACCAACAAAGGAAGTGCTGCAGATTATCAAGGTTGGGATTTAATTAAAAATAAGGGGGTTTATCATGTGGGGATTCCTACTATTTCAGGTACGGGTGCAGAGGTTTCTAGAACAGCTATCCTCACTGGACCGGAAAAGAAATTGGGCCTTAATTCAGATTTCACACCTTATGATCAAGTAGTGCTGGATCCAGATTTAACCGTAGGTGTTCCTAAAAACCAATGGTTTTACACGGGGATGGATTGTTTTATTCATTGTGTTGAATCACTAAATGGTACGTTTTTGAATAATTTTAGTCAGAGTTACGGTGAAAAGGCCTACGATCTTTGTAAAGAAATTTTCTTAGGAGATGATCTTTCTCCGGAAGACTCTAGAGGAAAACTTATGATGGCTTCTTGGCATGGAGGAATGAGTATTGCGTATTCTCAGGTTGGAGTGGCACACGCTATGAGCTATGGATTGTCGTATGTTTTGGGAACAAAACATGGTGTAGGAAATTGTATTGTTTTCGACCACCTAGAAGACTATTACCCTGAAGGGGTTGAGTTGTTTAAACAGATGGTAACCAAACATAAAATTGAAATTCCTCAGAACGTTTGTGCAAATCTAACAGACTATCAGATGGAAACTATGATAGACATTGCTTTGAGTTTAGTGCCCTTGTGGGAAAATGCTCTTGGAGACAATTGGGAAGAAATAATGACCCGCGATAAACTGAAGGAAATGTATTTAAAAATGTAGTACCTTCACTACATTGCTATGGGATTTACTAAATTTTTATTTTACAAGGTTTTAGGGTGGAAATTGGTGGGTGCTTTTTCTCCTGAACTGAAAAAATCGGTTATTATAGTCGTGCCGCATACCAGTTGGCACGATTTCTACATTGGTGTTTTTACTCGAAGACTTTCCAAAGTACCTATCAATTGGATAGGGAAACGCGAGCTTTTTAAAGGTCCATTAAAGTGGTATTTTACATGGATGGGAGGTGCTCCAATAGATCGGACCCCAGGACAGAACAAAGTAGAGGCTATCGCTACATTGTTCCATGAGCGAGAGGAATTTAGATTGACATTGGCACCCGAAGGTACTCGTAAAAGAGTTTCTGAATGGAAAACGGGTTATTATTATATCGCTCAAGCGGCTAATGTCCCCATTATTCCTGTGGCGTTCGATTATAAAACAAAAACAGTAGTTATCCATCAACCGTTTTACCCTTCTGGAGATATCTCGTTAGATACCGTTGTGCTTCGTTCATACTATGAAGGTGTCGTTGGGAAGAACCCAGAATACACTTGATAGTTTCTGATTATTATGGCTGACTTTTTATTCGTAGTTTTATAAAAAATAACAACTATGAAAAAAACACTACTTCTATTGTCTACACTAATCGCAGCAGTGAGTATGGCCCAAACACCATGTGAAAATGGTTCAGCTATGGGTTTTCCTTGTGAAGGTTATGATTACATTTCGCAAATCCCTTTAGCTACAATGAACTCGGTAAAAGCCAATGATTCTTGGGGATGGACAGACCCGCAGGATGGCAAAGAATATGCCATCATTTGTTTAAATGAAGCTACTGCGTTTATAGATATTTCAGATCCAGTAAACCCTTTATATTTAGGACAACTTCCTGGAAACAGTGGACAGCACACCACTTGGCGTGATGCTAAGACATACCAAAATCATGTTTTTATTGTAAGTGAAGATAGCGGGCATGGAATGCAGGTATTTGATTTAACTAGGCTTCGTAATGTGGCCAATCCACCTGAAGTTTTTACAGAGGATGCACTTTATACAGAATTTGGAGGGACGCATAATATTGCCATAAACGAAGACACCGGTTACGCATACGCTCTAGGAACATCAACATTTAACGGAGGAGCTCACTTTATTGACATTCAAGACCCCGTTAATCCTGTGCCAGCTGGTGGACACAATGGAGATGGATATACACATGATGCACATATTGTAACTTATGCTGGGCCAGATACTGATTATACGGGTCAAGAAATCATGATTGGTAGTAACGAAACTGAAGTAGTGATTGTAGATGTGACGGACAAAAGTAATCCAATAACAATTTCGACAATAGCATATAACAATGTAAATTATACACATCAAGGTTGGTTAACCGAAGATCACCGTTATTTTATCTTGGGTGATGAAACGGACGAATTAAATACAGGGATAAACTCTAGAACGATCTTTTTCGATTTTGAAGATTTGGACAATCCTCAGTTTCATTTTGAGTATGAAGGACCTACGGGAGCAACCGATCATAATGGCTATGTTAAAGGAGATAAGTTTTATCTAGCCAATAACGCAGCGGGCTTACGCGTTGTTGATATTAGTGATATTGCTAATGGCGTGGCTGTAGAGGAAGGATATTTCGACAGTTATCCTCCAAATAACAGCTCCGGTTTTAACGGTTCTTGGAATGTATATCCTTATTTTGAAAGCGGGCATATAGTTATTAGTGACCGTGCCCAAGGAATGGTCCTTGTAAAAGCTTCTGAAATTATTGCAGGAGTAGATGATTTAAGTTTAGAAGCGTCAATTAGTATTTTTCCAAATCCAGCATCTAATCGCTTAAATATCACTTCTGAAACACATAATATTGAAGAAGTAGTTATTACTGATGTCTTAGGAAAAGAAGTTCTCTCGTCTTCAAGCTACGACACAAAAACATTAACATTGGATATCTCTAGTTTATCCAAGGGAATGTACTTTGTAGGAATTAATACTACCGTGAGCAAAAAATTAATTAAGGAATAGTTATTTCCTTAATAGATGTTTTCTAGTTCAGCTTGGTGAGAGATAGCCAAATGGACTGTTAGAGCGAGATCAATGTACCATAGGGTATTGATTTCACATTGCAAAGCCAGTTTTAGTTTCTAGCTTAGCTACATATAAAAAAGGCCGCTCATTGAGTGGCCTTTTTTATATAAACTAGGAGGGAAGTGTTATGCTCCTGAAGAATTTTCGTCCATGGTGTGATATACATTTTGC
>JAHZIZ010000097.1 GCA_022601215.1 Bacteroidota bacterium | reverse complement strand
GATCTAGTCTTAACAAAAAACTTGAGAGTAAGTCCAAGAAATCGATAGGTACACTAATGCATCTCAGTGATAATTTAGCTGAATTGAATTATCAACGGTATAAGGATTTTTCCGTACCGTTTACTAAGGAAAATGCAAGACCTGCAGTGTTTGCTTTTAATGGGGATGTCTATCAGGGTTTAGATGCCTACACTTTGCCAAAAGGAAAACTGGATAAACTACAGGCTAGTCTTCGTATTTTGAGTGGAATGTATGGGTTGTTGCGTCCATTGGACCTTATGCAACCTTATCGCTTAGAAATGGGTACAAGTCTAAAGGTTGGTAGGAAGAAGAATTTATATGAATTCTGGAAAAAGACACTTACCCTTCAATTAAATGACGAGTTGAAAGAAGGGGAATTATTTCTAAACCTTGCGAGTAATGAATATTTTAAAGCACTCGATCCCAAAGAGCTAAAAGTACCTGTCGTATCTCCGGTGTTTAAGGACTTTAAAAATGGGAAGCTGAAAATCATTTCTTTCTTTGCTAAGAAAGCTAGAGGAAGTATGACTAGATATTGTATCGATACAGATGCAAGTACCTATGAAGATATTCTTGGGTTCAATTACGATGGGTATGCTTACAGTGAGGAATATACTCAGAAAGAAAGTGAACCCGTTTTTATACGCTAGTGTTTCATCATTCACATCCATATCCTCCCTTTATTCCGAATAATGCAACTAAGCTTATTGTTGGTACTTTGCCACCTCCTCGATTTACAACGGGTGACTTAAAAGTAGGAGATGTACATTTTTGCTACGGAAGTAGAGATGGACAATTGTGGCCTATATTAGATCGAATTTTTAAGCTCAATTTATTGTTTGAAACTTCTGAAGAAGCAATTAAACAACGAAAGGAGTTTTTACAGCGACAGAGCATAGGAATTTGTGATATTGTGGCTTCAGCAAAACGAGATAAAATAGATGCTAGTGATTTAGGTATGCAGGGCGTTGAATTGAGGGATATAATTCAAGTTCTTGAAAGGAACCCTAAAATAGAAACGCTTCTTTTTACTGGTGGGAATAGTAAGAATGGTCCTGAATATTTTTTTAGAAAGCTCTTAAAAAGGTATGAGCTGTCCTTAATGGTAGTGGATTCAGTAGTGCCTCGTATCCATTATGTAGTACTTCCTAATTCAGAAAGAAAAATCACGACCGTATCTCTTACAGCTCCCAGTGGAGCGGCAAATAGAGCTGTAGGTAGTTTGCAAGCCTACAAGGATATGAAAGTCGAAAATCCAAATTTAAATACCTTAGATTTTAGAGTGATGCAGTACGCAAAACATTTTTAAGGGCTAAATGTGAATATATCCAATTCAGAGTTGTTGCTCACAACAATATAATGCTGCTTCCCATCAATCGCAATACAAATTACATCTTTACTGTCTTTAGAGATGAATAGTTGGTGTGAGTAACTTGCTTTAAAGTCACCATTTCCGTCACCAAGTAATACATATCCATAATTACTATCGTATCTAATAGTTTCCACTTCACTGTCATAAATAGCTCCAACACCTACAATGTCGAGATTTCCATCCATGTCAACATCATCCACGACAAAGGAAAGGCTAGGGCCTGTTTGCGCTTCGTTAGGAAGTGTTACCACCTCAAAATTGCCATTACCGAGATTGTTTAAATAAACAGATTTAAATAAGGAGGCTTGAAAGGTCAGGGCATCTTTAAACACTTCTTCACCATAAATATCCTTTATTTCCAAGCTTGCAAATTCTTTGTAGGTTTCAATTTTCTCCAAGAGAAAAGGATTTTGCTCACTGCTACATTGCTTTCCTCTTATGGGAAGTTGTTTTCCATTACTAGTCTTGCTTAGGGCGACATCATAGCTTCCATTAGTATCAAAGTCTTTGGCCGAAATGTATAAGGGTTTATCTGCAGTAGGATGAAATTTATTATTGCCACCAATATTGCCAAGCACATAGTCTTGGTCGCCATCATTATCAAAATCGGCTGCAGTCACGGCATGCCACCAACCTTCTGTATGTTCCATGCCTTCTATAGTTTCAGCTTTAGCGAATGTGCCGTCATTATTATCATAGAAGCTAGGTTGAGCCCATTCCCCTACGGTTAAAAGGTCTAAATCATTGTCTCCATCATAATCGGTAAAGATGGCTTGTGAAACCATGCCAATTTCAGAAAACATAGAGTTATTCACGATATTAAAAATGCCATTATCGTTTCGAAGCAGATACGACTTCGGAGTTTTTGGATAGCCACCAGGAATTACATTTCCTCCAATGAATAAATCGATATCTCCATCTTTATCATAATCTCCATGAGCTACAGATTTTCCTGAAATGAGAAGGTCAGGAAGGGAGTTAGCACTTCTTGCGAAATTCCCTTTTCCATCATTTAGGTATAATCTATCTTGTAATAATGAATTATTTTCCGAAAGATTGTACCCAGCGCTGACCACATATAAATCCATATCCTTGTCATTGTCAGCATCAAAAAACAGAGCATCCGCATCCTCGTATTTTGCTTCTTGTTGCCATAAACCAATATTGCTTTTTTTGAAACTACCGTCCGCATTTTGAATAAACAGGGCGCCGCTGGCTCCTTCGGCGTTTCCTACAAAAAAGTCGTCCAAACCATCGCCGTTAACATCGGTTGAGGCAATACCCGTACCCTTGGTAGATTGTTTATGCGGTAATAATAGTTGGAGGTTATAGTCGTTAAAATTATTTTCAATGTGTTTGTAATCTATTCCAATAGATGCGGGAGCTATATTAATTTTATCGTTGGTATTTTCTTTTTTGCTGATATGGTTATTTCGAGCATTTTTAAAATCGATGCTAAGCTGTGTATTAATTGTTGGGTTTTTCACCTCAGAAATACTGCCATTTGGCCAATGTACTTTTACAGAAGTAATTTCCGTTTGATTTTTAAGTCCGAAATGCGCTTGCGGTGGTACTGATGACTCGTAACCGCGAGTGGTATATACTTCCTGAAGTTGAGCGCCTTGTGTTGTGGTCACGATGACTTGGCTCCCAATTCCAAATGGATTGGCGTCCATTCCTTGTAAGGAGACTTTTATAAAGTTCATCCGACTGTTATTTCTATAAATCCCTGCGGGGTCATTTATATTATTGACAATTAGGTCAAGGTCACCGTCATTGTCAAGGTCTGCGTAGGAGGCGCCATTGGATAAGGTTGCCTTTGTTAATCCCCAGTCTTTTATTTTGTTTTCGAAGTTGAGTGCTCCGGTGTTTTTATAAATGTGGTTAGGTATTTTTTCTGTTGGAAATGTGTTGAGAACGTCCTCAAGTTCCATCGAACCGCCAATTTGTTGTTTCTCCTTTAGTCTCGCCTTGGCATCTTGGTTGTTGTATTCTCTTTCCACACCGTTGGTTATAAATAGATCTTTAAGTCCATCATTGTCGAAATCAGCGAACAGTGGTGCCCAGCTCCAATCAGTTTTAGAAATGCCTGATAATTGAGCTGTTTCGGTGAATTTACCCAAACCTGTGTTTACCTGTAACATATTAGCCATATAAGCATGGTGATACCCTACTTTTACCAAGTTATTGAAGGCTTCAGTATCCATAGTAGCCATGTTTTCTTTACTTCTCACATGATCACTCGAGGTCATATCAAGATTGATAAGATCTGGAAGTAAGTCGTTATTGATATCAGCGTAATCTGCACCCATACTATAAAAAGGGATATGAGACATTCGGTCCAAGATTTCGTTGTTAAATGTTCCGTCTTGTTGATTGATGTATAGCGCATCTGGTTCTAGAAAATCATTGGCTACATAAATGTCGTCCCAACCATCTTCGTTGAAATCGGATACTACAGCGCTTAATCCCCATGCCTTATTATAAAGCTTGGCTGCCCCTGTTACTTTTGTAAAAGAGCTGCCGTCATTTCTATAAAGTTGGTCACTGGTGCTCTCTTTTATGGCGCGTTGAATCTTTCCACTAACCACGGTCACATTTTTAAAATCGTTACGATGATTAACGACATAGAGGTCAAGATCACCATCCCTATCGTAGTCAATAGGGTAGGCTTGTGTTGAGAAGCCTGAGTCGTCTAACTTCCATTGGGCGCCCTCTTCGCTAAAGGTTCCGTCTTTTTGGTTGATGAATAACAAATTTTTTCTAGCATTGGGATCCTTTAAAGCTCCGGCCTTGCATACATAAATATCAAGCCAACCGTCGCTGTTAATGTCAATCATACTTACTCCAGTGCTAAAGCCACTAAAATCCGCAGCACCTGAAGCATTGGTAATGTCTGTAAATTCGAAGTTTCCTTTGTTTTTGTACAATTTATTGGGGCCAAAATTAGATACAAAATAGAGGTCATCTAAACCGTCATTGTCAATATCCCCAACAGCAACACCTCCCCCCATGTAGATATACATATAGTTCAAGAAGTTGAACTCATAAGTTTGAGTTACTTTGTTTTGAAAAGTAATGCCAGATGTTTCCGGTGCAATTTCAGAAAACAATAGTTGCGAGGAGCTTTCATCTAAATCTCGACTGTTTTTGTCCGAGTTTTTTTCTGAACACCCGGTTATTATAAAAGCTAGAAATGAAAAAATAAGCCGATTTATCATGAGTAAAAGTGATAGGTTTATCGTGAAATATGAGATGACAATGTAAGCATATTTTTGAGGATGGCTTTATTTGTTGATAGGTATAAAGAGAAAAAAAACGATGCAGTTTTTGTGATTCTGAAGTGTAATATTCAACGCGTTCACGCCTTTGGCATCATCCACTGTGAATATTGCGTATTTCAGGTAAACGTAATCTATAATTTACTTGTAGTAACTCATGATTTGATGTGTATCGTTAAATAATTGTAAATACCAGAGCTTATCTACGGAGGTTTAAATGTTAAATTTTTATGACTTTAACACTTTATCTAGATTTTTAGCAGTTCATCTAGTTAATTCTTTATCATAAATAATAATATTTTCTAAATAATTTAATTTGACTAAATTTACTTCAATACTAAACAAATTAAATTATGAGAAAACAATTACAATCTTTTTGTAATAGTAGTTGGAAGGGCTTATTAGGTACATGCCTGATGGTCTTAGCGATGCTATTTACGACTGGTGCTTCAGCTCAATGCGCTGATGACAATGTCCAGTTCGGAACAAGTACTTTAACCTGTGATGGAGTGCCCGTCACGCTAACAACCTGTATTTTCGGTGGTGAATATCGCGCTGTAAATGTCCTTGCTGGTAACGAATATACTTTTTCTACTTGTGGGGATTCGGATTTCGATACGATGATTACAGTTTATGATTCGGGAGGATCAGTTTTAGCTAGCAATGATGACTTTTGTGGTTTACAATCGCAAGTAACTTTTATCGCAACTAGTACTGAACAGATTCGAGTATTGATCGACGAATTCTTTTGCGCCGATAATACGACCTGTATGACATTAGTTGGTTCATGTGTGCCGTCAATAATTGGAGATCCTCCAGTTATTACATGTCCTATGGATATTACGCTAACTGCAAGTCCAAATACTTGTGGTGCTGTGGTAGGATTTACTCCTCCATTAGTGACTGATACTGAAGATGACCCAGACCCAGTTGCAGTGCAAACTGCGGGACCTGCAAGTGGAAGTGAATTCCCTGTAGGTGTTACTACGGTTGAATTTAGTGCAACAGATAGTGATGGTAATACAGTAACATGTTCGTTTAACGTTACAATTACGGATGACGAAGCACCAATGGCAGTTTGCCAAGATATCACAGTGCAATTAGATGCAAGTGGTCAATACGTAATGGTTGCCTCAGAAATTGATGGTGGTAGTACAGATAACTGTGCGATTGCTTCTATCGCTGTTGG
>JAHZIZ010000096.1 GCA_022601215.1 Bacteroidota bacterium | reverse complement strand
TTACAGAAACTTGACGTGGAATATGTACATAATCTGACAACTAACTCTTGTGTTGCCATGGCAACTAGAAAATAAGAAAATATTATATTCATTGTTTATTTTAGTTATTACTTAAAACCCGTGGAACTCAATAGGTATTCTTTCACGTATGATAACTAACCTTGTACATGTATTCCCAAGATGTATTTTTACTTGCAATGCTGAAAATTTGTGATTACAATCCATATAAATTTAGGCTTAGTCCAATTAACAGGAACGATTTGATGTTTGAACATCTGAGTCACACAACTTAAAAAATCCAAATTTTGGAGCACATGACATTGGCTAGCGTTACACCACACAGGCTGATCACAACACAAAACACGTTTATGTGTGTTGCTATGAGCCAGAAAGCTCGCTCCAGCTATATCGAATCGCTAATCTCCAACCATGTCCAACCTGAAGTTGCTGCAAATTCTGACTACGGCTTGCTTGGTGTACCACATCAAAAAGTGATGGTAGCGATAGTGGGTAGGGTGTATGAATTACATCGAAAACTGCTGGATGAATCTAAATCGAAACAAAACCAATTTAATTTCAAAGAGGCAAGAGAGTTTAATTTAGAAACCCTTGAGCCGACTTACACATCACCTGAATCGATTTCGTTTGATGCTGTATTCGGTTCAGAAGAGGAAGAGATTCGCTCTCCAGGAAAGCTTTATTCATGGTCTTATACGGGAATAAAAAAATATTTAAAAAGCCGAAGAAATTCTCTGGATTATATTGCAGATGCATGCAGTGATTTAAGTAAATGGAAATTAGAATGGGGTTATCGCGAAAAGGGCACAACATTTAATGCAAGCGCATCGTTTTTATATGAATTGCATGAACCGGAAAAAGGATCATCTGTATTTAAATTCAGGCTTCATGCGGGCTTGGAAAAAATGGCAATTTTAAATAAAAATTTCACATGTATTCCAATTGATCAGCTCAGACGGTTCGATCGGTCTAGCGCTTCGTTAGCGCTTTACAGAATATGTTCTAGATATGCATACAATGAAGTCGGAGAGGAGAGCCATACACCTTGGTATTCTCCAGAGCAGTGGAAAGATCTTCTATTTATTCCTCCCAACAAATATCCTTCCATAAGTAAATTAAAAGAAAAGGTATTGGATCGTGCATCCAAAATTATAAATGATATGGGGGAGCTTGATGTTGAATATGAAAGCGAAAAAAAGAAAGGCAATAAAGTAACTGCTGTTCGCTTTCGAATTGTCAGGCAAGAATCTTTGTTTGCAAAGCAGACTACCGAGTCTGAACACATTCCCATACCAACTGAAGCAGAAGAGAAAGCACAATATATTGTTGGAGTATTAACGGGACTTGGTGTTAGCTTTCCTTGGATAAAAAAATGGATTTACAACGCAGAGAAAAAAACAACAGGGGATATATATAATGCGTTAGGCGTTGATGAGCTGATCTATAATGTTGGCTACTTAAAAATACTCTCTAAAGAAAAATCAATTAACGGGGGTTATTGCACTACGACATTAAAATCGAAACTTGACGAATTTCGAGCAAAGACCGCTCAAAATTACGGCTCGAAAACAAAAGAGGGGGGGCAGCCACACCCGGCACAGCCGCAAAATAATGTTGCTAACGTAGAAGAAGACCAGACCAATAAAGAGGCAGGGACGGTTTATGAATACGAAGGAAATCAAATTATTGAGCGCGAGCCAGCATCTGTTTTTGACCTGAAAGCGCAGCAAACGAATCGCTCTAATAGGTCTACTAGGTCTCTCAGTTTAGAGGAAGAGATGAATGATACTAGTTGGGCAGATTAAGAAGCCTTTTACACAAGAACTCCTTAGGACATAATTAGTTCGTTCCATTTAACAGCATCCGATTAGAGTATTTTGCAGTAGGGGGCTATATGCCTGAACGCAATAACCCCCCAATTAGAGGAGCAGTCATAGCTAAAGGATGTGGCAATATTGCATTAGCCAATAATTATCCCTTTCTAAAAAATCCTACGACACCATTCTAAGTAACATATCCACGTCCGCCAAAGACCAAATACTTACTGGGACACAAGTCTACCAAATCTAAAAGCAACATATTCCTTTCAGTCCCTCTATTGGGGGGGTTGTATAGAAAGCATCTAAACCCCCAGTATGGGGAGCGGTCGGAAAGAGACCAAAGCCGGAAGCTTTTTGTGATTACAAAAGCAATCATAGATTTCTTTTCTGGTAAAGATAGATCGTGCAACCTGTTGAGGTAAATCTATCTAACAATTAGACTGGTGTTCTAGTAATGGCTTTGTAGAGTCTTGATAAATACAAATATTTTATGTGGCAAGGTGCGGCAATGGTAAAAATAACTATCGAGGGGATCGGTAATGCGTCTGTAAGAGCGGCCGCAAGGCATTTTGCACAATATTGTGTGTCTGAGGGCTTTAATACTTCAGGGCCCTACATGACCACGACGGGGCTAACATTTGTGGATTGTAAAGAAGTTCTGCCTGCATTAATTGGTCAAAAAATTAAAACGTGCATTGCCGAGATTCATGTGGAAACGAAAGAGGTAGTCAAGATAAAGATGTATGAATTTCCAAATACCGTCAACATCACTATCGCTGAGGATGTGGATCCACCACAAGCAAACCCAAGCGCAGCGATGTTAATAGAAATGGATGCGGCTCTTTTCTAACGACAAACAAAGCCGCTAAATCAACGAGATAGAAGTTTCTCATTGAAATGTATAGGAATTTCAAAGAGCTTTACGTGTTAGCCATTCTCATAAAATTAGCAAGTTTTTTTTCAGCAATAAAAGCCACTACCAGCGAGTGGGCGTCGGTTTGTTAGAAGAGTAAAAATTCCACAAAATTAGGCTATTTTTTGCTCAAATTCAAAGCCGAGGCAGACCAATTCCGTGCGTACTCAAGGCACTTTTTTGCCGAGTGCCAATTTTTTGTGATAGCGCTGTATCCGTCTGAGCGGCAGGCCTGGAGTGATATCGGAAAAGTGCAATTGAGATCCGCACAGGATGCACTGTAGAGGATTTAGGCCAAACGATTGTTTCAGTAACTCCGGGAAGCGTATTTTCTGAATGATTCCTTTGCTGTGATTCAATAGCTCATTGACTTTAGGTAGGAGGGTTGAGCGTACGCAGTGGGCGAGAAAACCGTAGTAGCGGATCATGCGGAAGTGTTTCTCTGGAATATGTTGTGTCAGCAGTTCAATAAACGCCTCTCCTTCACAACGGAATTCACGATAGGTCTTGGTATTGTGATCTAGATAGGAAAACACCACTGAGTGGCCGCCGTAGTGCTTAAGCCGACTCATTGCCAGAGGTGGGCGTGAGATGTAGCGCCCCAGGTA
>JAHZIZ010000095.1 GCA_022601215.1 Bacteroidota bacterium | reverse complement strand
TGATACTAGAATTATGGGCTCGATACCAAGTACATTCATTAGGATTATTAATATAATCTAACCACATATTTACAGGAACGGCTAGTCCTTTCATAGGCTCTCCAGATTCGTGAATAAGTTGGGCTAGCGTAGCTACATAAAGGAAATGACTATTCACTTCTCTCCACCATTTGCTACCTGGATTAGATCCCTCCAAAGGATTCAATGTTCCTCTTCTAATCTCCCATTTGATAAAGGCCAATTCAGAATTTCCTAACCCTTCCTTTCCTTTACTCCTAGGGTCTCCGTATTTCTGATAGAATTTAAAACGCATGGTATAACGACCCTCTGGATCGTTTGAGACGTTAGCCACCATCTCTCTAGCTTGCAGTTCTAATTTGTTAAGTAAGTTCATAATTTGAGGGGTTTTTAGTATAAACTTGCTAAGTTTGCATCAATATTTTTAAATTGCAATACGTATTTTTACGTAATTAGGATGATAGCACATTACAAGTACTTATTCGGATTTTTATCGATTCTGGTCTTTTCTCCGCTAAGCTCATTCTGCCAAACCACTGTTCTACTGGATGATACCTCAGAATTACGGGATATTGGAAGACAAGCCTACTATTTTGAGGACAGCACATTGGAGTTATCTATTGAAGATATCCTCGATGATGCGATACGAAATCAATTCCAAGTAAATTCTCAAGAAACCATTAATTTTTCAAGTACTGCTTCTGCCTATTGGTTGACGTTCAAAGCTGCTAAAATTAAAGACGGTGATTTTTATCTCAACTTAGGATCTGCTTATATTGATAGTATTTCTCTATATGAATTTGACGATAAAGACAACCTTATTTCTACACGTCATACTGGAGATGATCTTCCGTTTAGCAGTAGGGAAATAGAAGTTGGTAATTATTTATTCTCACTGGATATTGAGCCGAATACCACGCATGTTTTTTACTTAAGAGTTAAGAGTGACCAACCATTGTTCTTCCCACTTAGAGTAGGTACCCTTCCGAATTTTGTAGCATATGAACATGATTTAGATTTTCTTCAAGGAATCTATTTTGGGTTTATGCTTCTCATATTCTTATATAACCTATTTCTATATTTTTCTACAAGAGAACGCATTTACCTTTATTATATCGCATATGTGTTTAGTATTACCTGGTTTATGGCTTCTGTGTTTGGTTATTACTTCGAATACTTATGGCCTAACTTTCCGTTTTTAAATCAGTTAGTAGTAGCTAGTTCTGGACTCACAATGATTACTGCGACTTTATTTACTCAGAAATTCCTTAATACCAAGGAAACTTCACCTCGAATGCATAAAGGCTCCATGCTATTTCTTGTCATCGGTTTTATAGTGTGTCTTCTCGTTATATTTGGGTTGAAAATAGAAGGGTTGAAACTATCGCAAGGCGGTCTGCTTATCATGGCTGCCTATTTCCTTATTCTAGGAATACGATTTAAATTAAAAGGATATCGCCCAGCTAAGTATTATTTATTGGCTTGGGGTGCTCTCATTATTGGAATCATCTTCGCCATTCTAGAATCTCTCAATCTTACTTTTGTAATGACGTATCTCAATGCGATGCAGATTGGTTCTGCTTTGGAGGTTGTATTTCTATCCTTTGCACTAGGGGACCGAATCAATGTCTATAAAAAAGAAAAAGAAGATGCACAAGTAGAAGCCTTGGTCTCTGCTAAAGAGAATGAAAGGCTTATTCAAGAGCAAAACGTTCTATTAGAGCAAAAAGTAAAAGAGCGGACTACAGAATTAATCCAACTCAACGAGCAAAAGGATATGTTGGTGGATATGGTAGCGCATGACCTACGAACTCCGTTGCACCAAATTAAAGGCATCATGTGGATACTGGATGTTCCGAAAATAGAATTACCAAAGGAGCAGAAGGAATATTTAAGTCAGATAGACAACTCCGTCGATCGATTATCGGAAATGATTGGTCAAATACTCAACACGCATGGCATGGAGGTGAATCAAATAAATCTGAAAAATGAGGTGATCGATTTGGTAGATGTTGTTCAGTATGTGGCTAAGTCTTTTCAGCTTACTGCGGATGAAAAAAACATCAAAGTAATGGTCCGAGCAGAAAAAGGAAACCACTATGCTAAAGTTGATAAAAATTACATGATTCAGGTCTTGGAAAACTTACTTTCTAACGCAATCAAGTTTTCAGAAAAAGGAAGCCATATCATGTTGCATTTAAATTCTAAAAAGGGAAAAACCTTTATTTCAGTTGAAGATAATGGTCCCGGCATTAGCGAGCAAGATCAGAAAAAAATGTTTGGACGTTACCAAAAACTCAGTGCTCAGCCAACTGCAGGAGAATCGTCCATAGGTCTTGGATTATCGATTGTCAAAAAATTTGTGGAAGCTATGAATGGAACCATTCACTGTGAGAGTGAATTAGGGAAAGGCACCCAATTCATCATTACCTTCAACACTGAAGAATAGGCAAAACTTGAAGGTTAATATTTATTATCTGAAGCAGGGGCATAAAACGGCATAATTTTTAAAACATGGCTCTTTAGGAGGGGACATATCATCTTGCTATCGTTATTATTCCAGTTTATAAGCTGTATTGAAAAAAACTCCCAAGACACTTTAATCTTGGAAGTTTTATAATTGATTACTCTGCATGTGTCCAAAATTGAATAGCCATTTCGTCAAATTCTGCCTGATGGTCTTCTACAAATTGCTCGAATGCTTGTTTCTCGTCATCCAACAAGTTTTGAACATCAGTACCCGTACAATTCTTATTAACATAGAATATTTTCCCATTTCTTCCTTGCCCGAAAAAGTCTAAAGAAATATGGAGTTTATAAAATTCTCCATTCCCATTTCCTTTGTTCTCACCGTCATCGTAATCCTTGTTTGTTGGCCATACAGTAAAATGTGTATTCCATTGATCTTTAAACTCATCTGCTTTATAATACGAATAACTTGGACTTTCAATTTTATTTTTTGTTATATACGTACCGTCAAATTCGTTAACTCCTGCTATTAAAATGTTGACTGGTATTTCTTTACATTTCATAATATGATTTTTAAATGTTCTTAATTAATTTAAAATAAAGAAGAGACCATAATTGGTGCTATTACAACACAAAATGGTCTCTTCACATCTTCTACTATACCGGCTGAACAGCTTCTGGAGTGAAACAAAGTTTTGCGTTTTTACGCTCTTTAGAGGTCGACTCTCCTAGCCAATCACTCACGCGTTTTTTATCTATGGATAGTAATTTATCTGCGTGTGCTGAAATCATATCAGGTAGTACAGCATATTCGGTTCTATTGACCGAAAACTCCTGAAGTACTACTTCCGCTTTCTTACGTTCATATTTCATATGGAGCGTGGTAAAATAAATTAATAAACGAGGTTGTGCAGGGTTTGACATGTCGATAGTTGATTGCGAAAAAATATTCTGCCAATCTTCCTTAGACTCTTTACTGAACACTGATTTTGCCATATTAGCAACACTGTCTTTTATTCCATTTTTATCTTCTGAACTTACTCCATCATA
>JAHZIZ010000094.1 GCA_022601215.1 Bacteroidota bacterium | reverse complement strand
GCTCTGGATCCAATACTTCAAGCATGGCCGAAGAAGGATCTCCCTGATTTCCAGTAGATAGTTTATCAATCTCATCAAGTACGAAGACTGGATTTCCAATGCCCGCCTTTTTAATGCTTTGAATCACTCGCCCTGGCATGGCACCAATATAAGTTTTACGATGGCCTCTAATTTCTGCTTCGTCCCTCAATCCACCCAAAGACATACGTACATACTCTCTTCCTAAAGCCTCTGCTACCGACTTACCAAGTGAGGTTTTCCCTACTCCTGGAGGCCCATACAAACACAATATAGGTGACTTCATGTCATTCCTAAGCTTTAGTACAGCTAGGTGCTCAATGATACGCTGCTTCACTTCATCTAGTCCGTAATGATCCCGATCTAAGATCTTACGGGCACGTTTTAAATCGAATTTATCCGTACTATACTCATCCCAAGGAAGCTCTAAAATTAATTCCAAATAATTTCGTTGAATCCCAAACTCGGCTACTTGAGGATTCATTCGTTGTAGTTTTTTAATTTCTTTTTCGAAATGTTCACCAACTTTTTCGCTCCACTTCTTAGTTTTGGCACGAGATTTCATCGCTTCAATTTCCGCTTCATGAGAGCTGCCACCCAATTCTTCCTGAATGGTTTTCATTTGCTGTTGAAGGAAATAATCCCGCTGTTGTTTATTGATATCTGTCTCTACTTTAGACTGAATATCCATTTTTAGGGTGAGTTTTTGCAACTCAATGTTCATGTAACGTAGTGTTTCCAGAGCTCGTTCTTTCAGATCGCTAATCTCCAATAACTTTTGTTTTTCCGCTACAGAAACATTTAGATTGGATGAAACAAAATTGATCAAGAACGAATTACTCTCAATGTTTTTGATCGCAAAGGCCGCATCAGAAGGAATGGTCGGACTTTCGTTAATAATTTCCAACGCCAGCTCCTTAATTGAATCTATTATAACAGAGAATTCTTTATTGTCAGGAGCGGGTCGAGCCTCGGCAACCTCCTTAATGGTCGCTTTCAAATAAGGTTCTGTCTGAACCATTTCAGCCACCTCAAAGCGTTTCTTTCCTTGAATAATCACCGTGGTATTTCCGTCAGGCATTTTTAATACACGTAAAATACGAGCTACTGTTCCAATCGTATTTATATCATCGAACCCTGGGTTTTCTTGTCCTTCTTCTTTTTGAGAAACCACACCAATCACTTTTCCAGCCTTGTTGGTTTCATTAATTAATTTAATAGACTTATCTCTACCCGCAGTAATTGGAACTACTACTCCAGGAAACAATACAGTATTCTTTAATGGTAATATAGGTAGACTCTCTGGCAATTGTTCTTTCGACATTGCATCTTCATCTTCAGGAGTCATTAATGGTATTAATTCTGCTTCATCATTAATTTCTTGAAATGACAAACTGTCTAGCGTTGTTAATTTGGATTTCGCCATAGTATAGTATGAGACAATCTGTCATAAAAATGAGATGAAAGACTATCTTCTTTGTTATCTTAGTTACTTAATATATTTCAAATCCCTTATAACCTATGTTGTTACCTAGGATGTACCCCGTATACTAGACAATTGTTGTGCCATTAAACACAACTGTCACAGCGCATTTCTTTAGAAAAGTTAATTATTTTTTAGAGGAAGTGTAACAATCTAAAAAGCCAGCTATCTCTAATACAAACTCAACCATTTTTTTTGACACTAACCAAACAAAATATTGAATCATTACTCGCTCTTTGTCAAGATGGAAATAGAATGGCACAACTGGAAGTGTATAATCGCTACCAAAAGGCCATGTACAACACCGCGTTTCGTATTGTAAAAAATACTGCTGAGGCAGAAGACGTAATGCAGGAGTCCTTTATTACGGCCTTCAGCAAATTAGATTCATTTAAAGGAACGGCGACCTTTGGATCGTGGCTAAAACGTATTGTTATCAACAATAGCATTGTTCAATACCGCAAATCACAACGATTTGTGGACATTTCAGAAGAAAACCTAAAAGAAGAATCTGATATGTGTCTGGATGGTGTAGCTGAAGACTATACGAACGTACGTTCACAACAACTTATGAGTTGTATGGAAGGATTGCATGAAAATTATAAAAACATCCTCTCCTTGCACTTTATTGAAGGGTATGATTATGAAGAGATCTGTGAGATCTTAGAAATAAGTTATGCCAATTGTAGAACGCTTATTTCCAGAGCCAAAGAGAGTTTAAGAAAAAAATTAGTAATCGCTTAGCATATGCCTATGAAACAAAAAGACGATATAGAATTACTTTTTGAACGATTGGAAGGAAGTTTCGATGTTAATGAAACTCCCGATCATCACAAGAAAAGGTTCTTGGCAAAATTGGAAGCCAATGACACTTCCACTTCCAATTCGAAAAAAGCCTTTAACTGGTGGAAACCTCTGTCAATAGCTGCAACGATAGCGCTACTGATATCAGCAGGATTCTTCTTTCAAGAAAACACAACACCTGAAGTAGAAGGATTAGCGAGTGTATCTCCCGAAATG
>JAHZIZ010000093.1 GCA_022601215.1 Bacteroidota bacterium | reverse complement strand
CTGTACATATCTTCCATAAAAACTGCAACTTTAACCACGCAACTTGTTCGGCCTACTTTATCTACTCTAGCCACCAATTCTACAATGGTCCCTTGAGGAATTGGCTTAGTAAAGTCTATCTTATCTGTTGATACGGTCACTACTTTTTTTCTGCTAAAACGAGTGGCACATATAAAAGAAGCTTCATCCATCATATGAAGGGTGGTCCCTCCAAAGAGCGTGTCATAATGATTAGTAGTATTGGGAAACACCGCCTTAAATATTCGGGTCTCACTTAGGTTGATTTTATCTTCAAGATTGGGCATAACGCATGGTTGTTGTGTCATCAAAATATTTGATAGCTTTTATTCTGCTAGTCCTATTTCGATAGTTATTTTTGCAGTATAAAGTTAAGACAATCCTATGGCTTCAGAAATTATAGATAAATTAAGTTGGAGATACGCCACTAAAAAGTTTGATAATACTAAGATACTTTCCGAAGAAAAACTGAATGTTTTAAAGGAAGCTTTTAATCTTACAGCAACGTCTTATTGTCTGCAGCCACTAAAAATGCTTGTTATAAGTAATGCCAAATTAAAAGAACAATTGGTGCCTATTTCTATGAACCAAGAGCAAGTTAAAGATGCTTCTCATGTTCTGGTATTGTGTACTGAAGCGTCTCTTTCTTCCGACTATATTACAGCCTATTTTAATAAAGTAGAAGCTACGCGAAAGACTCCGAGAGAGATTTTGGCGCCTTTTGAAGAGTATCTATTGAACTCTTTTGCCGAAAAGAAACCCGAAGACGTTCAACTCTGGATGACCAAACAAGCCTATTTAGCTTTGGGAAATTTACTTACCGTTTGTGCTTTGGAGGGAATTGATGCATGTCCTATGGAAGGCTTTGAGCCAGCTGCATACGACCGCTTATTAGGATTAGAAGAGAAAGGTTTGCGTTCTGTGCTTGTTTTGCCTGTGGGTCACCGTGCCAACGATGATATGTTTGCGCAAATGAAAAAAGTGCGACGTGGCGTAGCGCAGGTGGTCCTTACCATAGACTAGTTGTTATTTTATGTTTGAGAAGTTTTTGTAACTTCACAACAGTATGATTACTAATACCACAAGAAAGTTTCTCGCTAGCTTTATTTCTACTGTCTTTATTATCTGGTATGACAGACGTTATAGAAAATTTGTTTTCATTCCATTTGTTATTATTCTCATCGGTTTTTTATTGCCTCAACCTATTATTATTCCAGTACAGGGAGCAACTACCAAGGACTGGGACGATCATTCTTTTTGGGCCTATCCTTGGGGTTCGTCCATTACCCATAAGGGCATAGACATTTTTAAGGAACGGGGAACCCCTGTTGTGGCGGCGACTTATGGAATTGTTGTTTACACGCATGAGGGTGGAAAAGGAGGGAAGTCGGTCATGGTTTTAGGACCTAAATGGCGCTTTCATTACTACGCGCATTTAGATGCTATAGATGTCTTCCCCCTAGAACCATTGAAGGTCGGTGCTAAAATTGGAACGGTAGGTGATACCGGAAATGCCAAAGGCAAACCACCTCATTTACATTATGCCATAACTTCACCGCTTCCGTATTTTCATCTCCGCGATACGGTGGCCGTTCAGGGTTGGAAAAAGATGTTTTATCTTGATCCAGATATGTGGTTAAGAAATTAGTCATACATTTTTGATAGGACTGTTTACAATTAGTAACGCAACCCTTACCTTTGTATCTCGTCTTGAAAAAGTGGAAAACAATCATTAATATTAGAACTAAATTAGATGCCTGGATTTGAAGTATTTGGCGACGAAGAACGCAAACAAGTAAACGATGTTTTAGAAAGTGGCGTATTAATGCGCTACGGATTCGATGGAATGCGCAATGGACATTGGAAGGCAAAAGAGTTTGAAACTGCTTTTGCCAACCGAATGGGAAGTCAATACTGCCAACTGGTTTCCAGTGGTACATCTGCTCTTACCGTGGCACTAGCTGCTGCTGGTATTGGAGCTGGGGATGAAGTAATTATGCCAACGTTCACTTTTGTCGCAAGTTTCGAATCGATTATGATGCTAGGAGCGGTACCTGTATTGGTGAATATTGATGATACACTCACCATGGATCCTAAAGCCGTGGAGGCGGCGATTACCCCTAAAACGAAATGTGTGATGCCGGTGCATATGTGCGGCTCTATGGCCGATCTTAAGGCATTAAAGAACATTTGCGATGCTCACGATTTGTTGTTGTTAGAAGATGCTTGTCAGGCGATTGGTGGTACTTTTGAAGGTAAGCCGTTGGGGAGTTATGGAGATTTAGGTTGTTTTTCTTTCGATTATGTAAAAACGATTACCTGTGGTGAGGGTGGAGGTATCATAACCAATAATGAACAGTATGCTATTCATTGTGATCAATACCAGGATCATGGGCATGATCATATAGGAAATGACCGTGGAGCGGAAACGCATCCAACGTTGGGATATAATTTTCGTATTTCTGAATTGAATGCGGCTGTAGGTATTGCCCAACTGGGTAAAATTGATGCTATTTTAGCACTTCAGAAGAAAAACTATACAGTACTTAGAACTGCGTTATCCGAAGTGGAAGGTGTGACTTTTCGTCGTGTACCTGAAGGAGGTGAAGAAAACTATTCATTTTTGAGCTTCTTTTTGCCTACTGAAGCACTTACCAAAAAGGCAAAAATTGCTTTAGCCGATGCTGGCGTTGATGCCTGTTTCTATTGGTATGATAATAATTGGCATTATATCAACGGATGGGAACATCTCAGGGATTTGAAATCATTGGGAAATCTTCCCGCTGAAATTAAAAATCAGATACAGGATTTAAACAATTCAGATTTTTCTGCAGGTGATGCCTGGATGAGCAGAACCGTATCTTCTTTGGTCAAAATAGGGTGGACTGAGGAGCAGCTTTTGGATAGAGCCGCTCGTATGAAATCGGTACTTTCAGAAATTCTTAAAACGGAATATAATCTGTAATTTCTAAACCGTATCCAATCATTCCTACACGTTTGGTTTGAGTATTGTTTGAAATCAATTTCATCTTACTGATATTGAGGTCATGTAGAATTTGAGCCCCAATTCCGAAGTCTTTATTATCCATAACAATTCTAGGTGCTTTGGCGATACTTCCTTCCGTTTGAGATTCTTTTAATTGAGATAGTCTATTAAGTAAATTTAAAGACTGGCTTTGTTGATTGATAAATACAATAGCTCCTTTGCCTTGATTGTCGATTGCCTTAAACATATCGTCAAGTTTCTTATCGGCATTATTTGTTAATGTTCCTAAAATGTCATTATTAATGAGGGTGGAATTGACACGAACAGGCACTACGTCATCTTTATTCCAAGTTCCTTTGGTAAGTGCAATATGTACTTGATCGTTTGTAGTTTGCTTGTAAGCGTGTAATCTATATTGCCCAAATTTAGTTTGAATATTGAAATCTTCTTTTTTATCAATTAAAGAGTCGTGTTCCATGCGATAGGCCACTAGATCCTCGATGGAAACCAACTTTAGATCAAATTTTTTAGCGACTTCCACCAATTGCGGTAAACGCGCCATGGTACCATCTTCATTCATGATTTCAACGATTGCACCTGCCGGTTCTAAGCCTGCTAAACGAGCAAAATCGATAGCCGCTTCGGTATGTCCAGTTCGTCTTAGCACACCGCCTTCTTTGGCTTTAAGCGGAAAAATATGGCCAGGTCTGCTTAGTTCATATGGTTTGGTGTTGGTATCTATAAGTGCTTGAATGGTCTTGGCTCTATCGCTTGCCGAAATCCCGGTAGTAACACCTTTTCCTTTTAGATCAACCGAAATAGTAAAAGCCGTTTCCATGGGATCTGTATTGTTACCAACCATCATTTCCAACTGTAAGTCTTTACATCGTGACTCTGTTAACGGCGTACAAATAAGACCTCGGCCATGAGTAGCCATAAAGTTGATAATCTCTGGAGTGATCTTTTCGGCAGCAGCGACAAAATCCCCTTCGTTTTCCCTGTCCTGATCATCTACTACGATAATTACTTTACCGTTGCGAATGTCTTCAATAGCTTCTTCAATCGTATTGAGTTGTATCATAGTCCCGTTTTCTGTGGCGATCATAACCTAAGTTTTATGGTACAAAGATAAATAATGTAAGCGACAGGAGATAAGAAAATAATAGGAATGCGTTATAGCAGTATTAGTGAATCGCTTGAAGTTGTTCGTCTGTATAACCTTTTTGCTTTAATTCGCGTAAAACGGCGCGTTTCACATCCTCACTGTAGTTGTAAGTACCGTAATTCTTTAGAATATCAATAAGTTGATCCTCTGTTTTATTTAGAACTAGCGCCTTTTCATGTTGCGTAAGCAAAATGGGATTTTCCTCCTGAATCACAACTTCCTCTTTCTTTTTCTTTAAAAATTTGAATCGTTGAATAAAAGAATCCATATCAAAAATACCTTGGTCAGTGGTCGCTCTATACGTGAGCCAAATACCCAAAGGCAGCATTATTGCTGTACTTATCCAACTAGCAATAAATGGATGCATTGTACCATCTTCTGCACTATTCTTGGCAAAAATACCTATGAAATGGTAGGTTAAAAAAAGCAACACGGCCACAACCATTGGCAAT
>JAHZIZ010000092.1 GCA_022601215.1 Bacteroidota bacterium | reverse complement strand
TTTTTTGTTTTCTCGTATTTGGGCAACTTTTGGGGTTCTAGAATCTGTAAAAAAAGTGACTTCCAAATCAGATAAAACACCTCTATTTACGACCATTCGAGTTTCTGGATATTCCCCGAAAGTAGATAAATTAGCATACTTAAAAGGGTGTTCTTTTTGTGTATTACTTAGGAGTAATTCTGCTTTGGCGAAGGGTAATAGATTCATATTAGACTACTTCTTTTTTAATTTGTTCCACAATTTCAGGATTCAATAAGGTAGAAATGTCTCCTAAATTATCACCTTCATCACATGCGATTTTACGTAAAATACGTCGCATAATCTTCCCACTTCTAGTTTTAGGAAGACCTGATGTAAATTGAATCTTGTTAAGTTTGGCAATCGGGCCAATTCGTTCCGTAATGAGTTGATTAATTTCGCTTCGAAGGTTGTCGTGATCTCGTCCTTCCCCTGTTTCTTTGAGGATTACGTAACCGTATAAAGCATTTCCTTTTATGTCATGTGGGAAGCCAACTACGGCACTTTCAGCCACTGCTGGATGTTCATTAATGGCGTCTTCAATCGGAGCCGTACCAAGGTTATGGCCAGAGACGATAATTACATCGTCTACTCGTCCGGTAATTCGGTAGTAACCAGTTTGATCACGTAAAGCGCCATCACCTGTGAAATACTTGTTTTCAAAAGCTGTAAAATAAGTGTCTTTATATCGCCTATGATTTCCCCAAATGGTTCGAGCCATACTAGGCCAAGGAAACTTGATACAAAGTCTTCCATGGGCAGGATTTCCATCGAGCTCAGTTCCTTGTTCATTCATAAGACACGGTTGGATCCCTGGCAGCGGTAAGGTGGCAAAGGTAGGAATTGTAGGTGTTGCGAAGGGAATAGGTGAAATCATAATTCCACCCGTTTCAGTCTGCCACCAAGTATCCACAATCGGACTATTTTTCTTTCCAATATTGTCATTATACCAGTGCCATGCTTCTTCATTGATAGGTTCTCCAACAGTTCCGAGAACTTTCAAGGATGACAGGTCGTATTTTTCTACATGACTCAGATTTTCTTTTGCAAGCGCTCTTATAGCTGTAGGCGCAGTATAGAATTGATTGATTTTGTGTTTTTCGACAATTTGCCAAAATCGTCCCCAGTCGGGATACGTTGGAACCCCTTCAAACATTACGGTAGTTGCTCCGTTTGCGAGCGGACCATAAACAATATAACTATGCCCAGTGATCCAGCCTATATCGGCTGTACACCAATAGACATCGTTTTCTTGGTATTGAAATATATTTTTAAAGGTATAGGCACTATAAACCATATAACCTCCTGTACTGTGTACCATTCCTTTGGGTTGCCCAGTCGAACCTGAGGTGTATAATATGAAGAGTGGGTCTTCGGCGTCCATTACTTCCGGTGTGCAATTTTTATGGGCAGCGTCTAATAAAGGTTGCAACCAATAATCACGACCTTTCTTCATATAAATATCACTATTAATCCGTTTGGCTACTAAGACATTCTCCACACAGCTGCAACTTTCTAATGCTTCGTCTACTATGCCTTTTAGATCAATGGTTTTAGCACCTCTATAGGAACCGTCACTTGTAATCATCATTTTACAAGAAGCGTCATTAACTCGTGTCGCAAGAGCAGTTGCACTGAAGCCAGCAAAAACAACCGAATGAATAGCCCCGATACGGGCGCAAGCCAATACGGATATTGCTAATTCTGGTATCATGGGTAAATAAATACACACTCTATCTCCCTTACTAATTCCCTTCTCTTTAAGCACATTGGCAAACTGACATACCCGTTCATGTAATTGACGATACGTGATAGGTTGTGCCGCTTCATCTGGGTTATTGGGTTCAAAAAGAATGGCCGTTTTGTCCGCGCGGGTATGGAGATGCCGATCGATACAATTCTCTGTAATGTTCAATTTAGCTCCTTGGAACCATTGTACTTCTGGCTTCGTAAAATCCCAATCCAACACCTTCTCCCACGGCTTTTTCCATTGAAAATGTTCTTCAGCTATTTCTCCCCAAAAAGCTTCAGGTTCGCGTACACTTTTTCTGTAGACTTGAAAATACTCTTCTAGGTTTTTGATGTGGTATTGGCTCATGTTGAAATAAAAATTGGTGGGTAAAAGGTACGAATTTTGCTTTTCGGAAAATGATAAACTCCGTTTGGATTTTCTTTTCTCAACCTTGACCAGTTACAGGTCTAGCTTCATGATATAATCTCGCTGTGGTTCTTCACCTAGCACAAAAGGATGGATTCCGTCTTTATAGAATTTGCTGCGCTCATAAAAGTCAATGGCTTTGGCGTTTTGATCCCACACTCCTAGCCAAATCTGAGAAAAATCTTTTTTGCGAGCTAACCTTATGGCCTCTTGTAGAAGAAGCGCACCAATTCCTTTTTTATGTTGTGGTGGTATCACATAGATGCGTTCAATTTCTAAGGTATTCGGAAATTTGGATTCTGTTTGTGCCGCTCCCTCATTGAGTTTGGTATACCCTATTATTTGTTCGTTTTTAATAGCAATGAAATAATGAATATCGGGTTGATTTACTTCCTTGATCATCCGTTGGTAGTTGAAGTGCTCGCGCACGTACAACTTCATATTTTCAGGGGTATTATGATCACTATAGGTGGCAATAAATGTTGCTTTAGCGACTTCACAAAGCACTTCAACTTCCGAAGAAAGAACTGGACGGATAGTGGTTTTAGGATTGCTCATAAGAAAAACATCTCTTTTTTAAAATGAAAAAATGGGGTTCTGTTTAGTTATTATTAGCATTTTCCAATCCACTCGGTATACGAATATTCTCTACTAATTCTTGTATTTCTGAAGGCGGGGCAGGCGTAAAGTAATTGATAGTGATGGCTACCACAAAATTTACAAGCATAGCAATACTGCCAAATCCTTCGGGAGAAATACCAAACCACCAGTCATCTTGTAAGCCAAGAATGGCTTCTTTTCCTCCATCAAAAAAACCAAACTTAAACTTGAGTATATAAAAAAGCATTAGGCTAATACCTACAATCATACCGGCTATAGCTCCTTCTTTGTTCATGCGTTTATAAAAGATGCCTAATACAATAGCCGGGAAAAATGAAGCCGCGGCTAGACCAAAGGCCAAGGCTACAACGGCAGCGACAAAGCCTGGTGGATTAACTCCAAAATATCCGGCAACTATAACAGCGATTGTAGCTGCTCCCCGAGCAATCCATAGTTCTTGTTTTTCACTAATAGTAGGTTTAAACGTTTTTTTGATTAAATCATGGGATACTGAAGAGGAGATGACTAATAGTAAACCAGCAGCGGTAGAAAGAGCTGCTGCCAATCCTCCAGCAGCGACTAAGGCTATAACCCAGGCAGGTAGGTCTGCTATTTCTGGATTAGCTAACACCATAATATCTCTATCTACAATTAGTTCATTTGTAGCAGGCGAAGCAGTGTATTGGACAAGTCCATCGCTATTTATATCGTTAAAGGTAAGTAATCCAGTTTCCTCCCAATTTGTAAACCAAGCGGGCATGCTTTCATAGGGTTGTTCACTAACCGTGTTAATTAAATTTGTTCTCGCAAAAACAGCAATTGCTGGAGCTGTCGTGTATAAGATTGCGATAAGTAGCAAAGCGATTCCTGCCGACTTTCTTGCGTCCTTCACTCGTTTTACCGTAAAGAACCGAACAATCACATGTGGCAGTCCCGCTGTACCCACCATTAAGGCAAAGGTGATAGCAAAGATGTCCATTGTGGATTTAGTGCCACTGGTATATTCAGAAAAACCTAGTTCCTGGGAGAGTCCGTTTAATTTATCTAATAAGTATACTCCCGATCCATCATTTAGGGTGTCACCCATGCCTAATTGAGGAATAGGATTTCCGGTCATTTGTATCGAAATAAAAATGGCAGGCACCATAAAGGCAAAAATAAGCACACAATATTGGGCTACTTGCGTATAAGTTATCCCTTTCATACCCCCTAATACGGCATAAAATAATACAATGGCCATTCCAATAATGACCCCGGTATCGATATCTACTTCCAGAAATCTTGAAAACACAACTCCAACTCCTCGCATTTGACCCGCCACATAAGTGAAGGATACAAGCAAGGCGCACAAAACGGCAACCAGTCGTGCCGTTTTGGAATAGTATCGATCTCCAATAAAGTCTGGGACAGTGAATTTTCCAAATTTCCGAAGGTAAGGGGCGAGTAACAAAGCCAGAAGTACGTAGCCACCTGTCCAACCCATTAAATATACTGAGCCGTCATATCCACCAAAAGATATAATCCCCGCCATGGAGATAAACGATGCTGCGCTCATCCAGTCTGCGGCAGTGGCCATGCCATTTGCCAAAGGGGAAACCCCTCCACCGGCAACATAAAACTCTTTTGTGGACCCGGCTCTAGACCAGATGGCAATACCTATGTAGAGCGCAAAAGTAATTCCGACGAGAATATAAGTCCAAGTTTGTACAGTCATTAATTTATTGAATTTAGGCTTTTGTCGGATAATTTATAGGGAAACATTCATTCATCGTAACCGTACTTTTTATCCAAACGGTTCATTAATTTGACATACACAAAAATGAGAATGACGAAAACATAAATGGAACCTTGTTGTGCAAACCAAAAACCTAGCGGGAATCCGCCAAATTTTAGTGTATCTAATACATCTTTAAATAGAATACCTGCACCATAAGAGGCGGTAAACCAAATGAGTAATAGTAGTACTACATATTTGATGTTTTCTTTCCAATAGGCTTTTGGTTTCGAATTCATTGTGGTCACTATCTAATGAGGTCTAATCTTGACAAGGACAAGATACAATCTTTATCTAAATGCTAATGGGTCTTAATTATAATGCTTTTTCAAAGCAAACGCTGGTTGAGACCCCATGGTATTGACCGTAATTTGGAATCACCCGAAAACCATAATTATTATACAGGCCAACAGCCTCATCGAAGTGCTTTCCCGTTTCAAGAATTAGTTTGCTATAGTCCATTTCTTTGGCCCATTTGGTGAGCTCATTTAGAATAGTTTTTCCTAGCCCTTTACCTCTATGATTTGGTTGAGTGAACATTCGTTTTACTTCTAATTTAGAATCATTGTATGGTTTCATAGCCCCACAAGCAACAGGGAGATTTTCAATGAAAACAACGACGACATACGGAATAGCATCAATGCCATTAAATTGGTTGTAAAATTCGTGTTGATCTCCGTCTTTTACTGAAAGAAAAGTATCTAACTGTTTCACCAGTTCGATAAATTTTGGATGTGAAGAGTCACAACGTTCTAGGGTAGTCATCATTATTTTTTCTTTCTTTTTTGAGGAGGGAGGCTATTCGCATGGGCAAGTCCTTTCCTGAGATAATCTGCTATTTCCTCGTGTTGGGATAGTAATTTTTCAGGTAGATGAACATAATCTTTCATGACTGCCCCGTGCGATTTATAGACGCCATGGTCTGGAAAGCGTTGCGTAAATGAAGCTTGATCTTCTTTAGAAAGGCGAACTCCTACTTCACCAGATTTATTTACCAAGGAATACATGTAGGTGTTAGTTCCAGTATAGGGCATACTTTTTCCGAGACGGTCAATTTCAGGAATAGTAGCTATAATCTCATCATAGATTTTTAAGGCTTCTTCGAAGGTCATAATCTAATGTTTAGCTAAAATTAAATTGGTCTGTTTATCAAGTAAATATAGCAAATAGTTGCCCCTCCTACAAAGTCATGTTAATGGCTTTACAGGCATAAAGTATGGTACATTTAAATTGTGATTACTCTTTTTCTAGGAGTTCACAAGATGGAAAAGTACTTTTTAAAAAATCAATGTCCTCTATTGTTATGATTGCTTCTTCTTCCATAAGGTTAAGTTTAAATAAGGGAGTAGTGAAGTTAAGGACTACAAAGGTCATGTGTCAACGGATAAACCGCATTTAATAAAAGGATTTTTCCTGTAACTAGTTACGGCTTAGTAGTACTTGGAATATGTGTAAAGTCCATTCTACAGGTGATTTATCCGTATTTAAACGTTTACAAACGACTATAAACGACAGTAAATGTGTACCAGTCGGATGTAATAAGAAGACGATCGTATGTTTGCTCTGTCGAACCGAAAGACGGGGAGATAGTCTTAACTGTTTAATTATTAAAATTAGAAATTATGAACGCACTTAGAAACAAAGTACAGTTGATTGGTAGATTGGGTCAAGAACCCGAAATTATGAGTTTTCCAGATGGAAACAAAATGGCAAAATTTTCCATGGCTACAGATGATAGTTATAAAGACAAGGATGGTCAAAAAGTAGAGCGAACTTATTGGCATAACATTGTAGTACGAGGAGGCCTTGTGAATGTGGTGGAAAACTATGTTGTCAAGGGTCAAGAAATTGCCATTGAGGGAAAATTAACGAACCGGTCTTGGGAAGATAACGATGGTGTAAAGCGATATATGACCGAAGTTCTTGTCAATGAATTGTTGATGTTGGGGAAGTAAGGGTTTGTTTTTTAATAGAAAAGCCGTAGTGAAATACTGCGGCTTTTTCATTTTTCTAAGTCATTGCTAATTTGTTGTTTCAGTAGTCATTTTGTCAATTTTGTCCTTGCCTTGCTTTAATGAGCGCTCCAATGACCCAATTCGCGATGATAGCTGGACATTAATACTCCTAATAGCCCCATTGATTTCATCTACATGTTCTTTAGCTCTTTTAATATTGTTCACATACGTCTTACTATCTACAAAATTCATATCTGCTTTAGGATCTTTGGTTAATTTGACTACACTTGACAAATTGATTAAATTTCTGTCCAGAATATTAACGTATTGTGCAATATTATCTGTAATTCCATTATCAGTAGCAGTACTAGTGATGGTAGATAGCTTAGTTTTTTTGTCTTCTAATTGACGCCAATGCATAGCAAAAAGTATAGCTGTTTCAACGTTTAATTTTTGACTATTGCTACTAATTATTGCGTCGATAAACAATGGGTTAGTAAGTGTTTTCATGCTGGCACTATCTTCAAAGAGACCACCAGTGGTTTTAAATAGTGAGTTCAACGCCATGAGATTTTTACCATCTTCTTCAATTGCATTTACAACAGATTGTGTTTTCGTAATCATTTCGTTTTGGAAATCTTTTACTTCTTTTTTGATTTTGTTTTTACCCCCACCATTATCTAATATCGATTTAACACCATTGGTAATTCCTGGAATAAGGACTTCGGCAATTTTGTCGATCACTTCTAGTTGGGCTTGACTCTTTTTAATTGGGAGAACGATAAAAATTAATAGGAATAGATAGTTCTTCATAATATTTGATTTAGTATTAGTCTAAAATATATAGGTTGTTCCCTGCAACGTTATTTAAAGCAAGGTATTTTTGAGTAAACAAGTTTTGAATATTTTGCGTTAGTTGGGTGGATGCAGACATTAAATTATTCAACTTAGAGCAATCTTTGATCGACTTTAAGTAATCAGTCGCTTTTATTGAATTAATAAGATCGGCTTCTTCTAGTTTATTTTTAAAACACTTTTTATCCATTCTAGAAAGAATTAGGAAGATGTTGTTAAATAGCATTTCAGAATTAATTACAGCTGGATCATTCTTGTAGCGATTCAGCAGAGATTCAATTGAACTTTTAGCGGTAATGACATCAATCCAAGAATTGTTAATGTTTTCGATGGTGATTCTTTTTACAATCATGTCGTCTGTATTAATAGCAACTTTAGAGTTTTCAATATTTGTATTGAGTTTTGCGCTACTTAGAAAGAGCTCATTTGTGACCCCGAGTAATTGTTGAACGATCCTATAACTTTCGAAAAAAGATGATGCTGCGGGAGAGGAGGATTCTATGAAACTTGCAACTTTGTTAGGGTCAAATTGGATTTCTAAGGGCTCCTGTTTTAGAGATTTGTATAAGGCTGTTGCATTGACAATGTCGTCGTTCGCGATTGCCTCTAAGTAATCTTTTTGATATATTAATACGTCATTGGATTTGAGAAATTGTGTTTCTATAGAACCGACATAAGCGGTTTGACTGCAGCTTGAAAGCACTTGAAACAATAACAATAACAATAGAAAATTCTTCATGCCGTACTATTTAATTGTAGGTAAATTAAGGACATTATTGTATCCAATTATATACCCAATACAGGGTATATTTTAGAAAAACACTGATCACAATGGAGAAGATTGTTTTTACTTATAATGAGAAGTATATAGTATGTGCGTGTTCTTGCCAAAAAAAACCCCGGCCAGATGGCCGGGGTTTTCAATCTAAATACTACCTTTTATTCTACTGTCAAGGTATATTGAGGAGTAGGATTT
>JAHZIZ010000091.1 GCA_022601215.1 Bacteroidota bacterium | reverse complement strand
GTAATTAAAACGGTAGATTATATCATTGACATCGGACCCGAAGGCGGTAAGAAGGGCGGAAAGGTAATTGTGACTGGAACACCTGAAGAAATAACTACTAACAAAAAGAGCTACACCGCAAAATTTCTTAAAAAAGAGTTATTTTAGCCTTTGCTCTAAAGGAAAAATCAATTCTGAGTTGTTATATTAATAAGACAAAATAATTAATGAGATCTGAAAATCACAAAAAGAACTGGAATGCAATAAAGACCAATGATTCATGGGCCATTTTTAAAATAATGGGTGAGTTTGTAAATGGTTTTGAGCGTATGAGTAATATTGGTCCTTGTGTATCAATTTTTGGTTCAGCACGTACCAAACCTGATCATGAATACTATCAACTAGCTGTCGCAATTGCAAAGAAAATTACTGAGCATGGATATGGTGTTATTACTGGAGGTGGACCTGGTATAATGGAGGCTGGTAATAAAGGAGCGCATTTAGCTGGCGGGACTTCCGTTGGACTCAATATCGAACTTCCATTCGAACAGCATGATAATCCATATATAGACAGCGATAAAAGTTTGGACTTCGATTACTTCTTTGTTCGCAAAGTGATGTTTGTAAAGTACAGCCAAGGATTCGTTGTGATGCCTGGAGGGTTTGGAACGCTCGATGAACTCTTTGAAGCAATTACATTGATACAAACTCATAAGATTGCCGAATTCCCAATTATATTGGTTGGAACCAAATTTTGGGGCGGTCTTATGGACTGGGTAAAAGAGACTTTATTAGGTGCTGGAAACATTAGCCCGAAAGACCTAGATTTAATTCACCTAGTCGATAATGAAGAGCAGGTTTTAGACATTCTAGATTCGTTCTATAAAAAAGCAAATCATAGCCCAAACTTTTAATGAAAAATCTCCCCAGTATATCGACCTATCTTTTCGTTCTCTTCTTGTTTATCACGGGAGGTCTGCAATTACAAGCACAAGAAAATTTAAAAGTAATGTTCTACAACCTCTTAATGTATCCAGAGGCGCAGCAAGCATACAATAGAGAGTTACTCTTACGGGAAATCATAAACACCTATGAACCTGATATTTTTATGGTCTGTGAACTACAAAGTCAAGAAGGTGCAGATGAAATATTAGAGGTTTCGTTAAATGATAATGAGCTTATCTACGAAGCTCCACCTTTTATTGCAAATCAATCTAGTGGAGCCGATTTACAACAACTGGTTTTTTATCGCAAGGATAAATTCACTTTAGCGCAAACTGATATCATTACCACGAACATTAGAGATATTAATCGATATCAATTGCAACTTAATACAGTAAACGGAGATACAGACCCACTTTTAATTGACTTATACGTAAGTCATTTAAAGTCCAGTCAGGGAGGTGAAAATGTAACCAAACGTTTCGAAATGGTTACCGAATTCACCAATTATCTAGAAACAATAGATCCCAATTCCTTTGTGATCTTCGCTGGAGATTTAAACCTTTACACCTCCACGGAACCCGCCTATATTGAACTATTAGATGCAACGAATGATGTAGTTTTAAAAGACCCAATAGAAACGCCTGGTGCCTGGAGTAGTAACGAAGATTTCGTAGCTGTGCATACCCAAAGTACTCGTGTTAGTTCCGGTCCTTTTGGTACAGGCGCTGGAGGAGGGTTAGATGATCGTTTCGACTTTATGCTCGTTTCTGAAAATATGCTTACAGACCCTAAATTGCGCTACGTTCCGAACTCCTATTTGGCCTACGGAAATAATGGTAATTGCTTTAATGAGAGCATTAACGACCCAGATTGTGGAGGCACTTTTGGAACGAGCTTACGCTCCAACCTTTACAATATGAGCGACCACTTACCTGTAGTGATGGATTTAGAAACCAATCAAGAAGTAGTGATTCTAAATGGTACGGATTTTGCTGCTCAAAGATTATTCACCGTTGAAAATACCATGGTAAGTTCCGATATATATATCAATGCCAGTTCACAATTGAAAGCGTCGCTAAGTCTTCAATTTTTTGACATACTAGGGCATCTTATTATGACTTATGAGCTGCCAATTGATACCAGAGAACGTATCGATTTATCACATTTTGCTTCTGGAGTATATTACATCACTACGAACCAACCCAACCAACAACCGATAAAAATTGTAAAAGAATAGTTGAGGAAAATTGGGTTTTTTATATTAGGAATTTGGATATCGCTTTCTCTGCAGGCGCAACACACCATTACGGTAGAGGCCCATCTAAATGCTGTAAATCACACCCTTGACATCACTCAAGAGATTCATTATGTAAATACTTCGGATGTTATACTCAATGAACTCTTTTTAAATGATTGGGCCAATAGTTTTTCTAGTAAAAATACTCCTTTAGCAAAGCGTTTTTCCGAAAATTTTAAAAGTGGATTTCATTTCGAAAAGGAGGAATTAAGAGGGAGAACTTCGCTGCACTCCATTGTTAATGATAGCCAATCGCCTATTTCATGGGAGCGAACGTCCGAACTTGATATCGTGAAATTAAGCTTAACAAAACCCTTGTTCCCCGGAGAAAATCGTATTCTAAAGTTATCATATACGGTGAAAATCGCGGAAGATAAATTCACTCGTTTTGGTGTAGATAAAGAGGGAAACTATAAATTGAAATACTGGCTTATCACACCTGCAGTATTTAATGGTACATGGCAAGCCTATAGCAATAAGAATACCGATGATTATTATCAAACTCCTACCCACTATGACATTCTAATTAACGTTCCGTCAAATTTTCATCTTTTTAGTGATTTAGAAGTAACTTCAGAAAAAAAAGAGGAGAATAGATCTATTGTTCAATTACAGGGGCATAAGCGCCTCCATACGGATATCTACCTTCAGCAAAACCCCAATTTTGAGAGTATCATAACAGATAAGTTAGAGTTTGTCACCAACCTCAAAGACAAAAAAGTTAGTCCTACTAGCAAAGCCATTTTGGTAGATAGAATTACGCATTTTTTGGACGCCAAATTAGGTAGCTACCCGTTCGAAAAATTACTATTAAGCGAAGCAGATTATAGAAATAGCCCAGTCTATGGACTCAACCAATTACCAGACTTTATTAGTCCTTTTCCAAATGGTTTTGAGTTAGATTTAGAAATTTTAAAGACCGCAACTCGAAAGTACCTAGTAAACTCGCTAACTCTTAATCCTAGAAAAGATCATTGGTTGATTGGAGCAATCCAGGTTCATACCTTAATTGATTATGTAAACACTTATTATCCCGACATGAAGATTGTTGGGAGTTTTAGTGATTTTTGGATTATTGAATGGTTACATGCCGCAGAGCTGGAGTTCAATGACCAATACTCCTTTTTATATTTAAATATGGCCAGAACGAATTTACATCAAGGGCTCACGACTCCAAAAGACTCATTGGTTAAATTCAATAAAAATATTGCTAGTGATTAT
>JAHZIZ010000090.1 GCA_022601215.1 Bacteroidota bacterium | reverse complement strand
AGCACCACAGGATTTGCCACAGTACCTAACACCACATTACTTTTAAAGGTGATTGTTTTTTGTGTTGGTCTTTGACTGCTGTCATTGCCTACATGAAAGGTTAAGTCTTTTGCAGTGTCTCCGTAAATGGTAATAAAACTTAGCGCTTTATCGCCTACTATTTGGTTAACTGTTTCTCCCTTAAGCACCCCTTCATCATCATAAATAAAGAGTTTATTATAGCCTTCTGGTAATAAAACCACGGCATTCATATTCTCTGAATATTTTGCAAATTCTGGTGCTGTGCGTTTGTGTACAAATGTTGTACTCGCTTTGCCAGTTTTGGTGTTTGATGATTTGCCAAAAATATTAGCGTATTTAAAGGTTTGGTCTTTACTAGACTTTACCATATAACCTCGTCCTGTTTCTAGATAACTTAATGTTCCACTCCATCCGTTTAATGGATCATAAATCGCAAATAAGTTTTGTGATTTTATAAGATCGCCATCTTCGGCATCAAAGGTTGACATCGCTTCGTTAACTGATACGTTTTTATTTATAGGATATGGTAACCAGTTCCAGTTTTGTTGTATCGGGAAACTCCATGTACCTATATCTACTTTACTTCCGCTTACTTTTAATTGTTGACCATGAGCAAGTTTCATTTTATACATAAAGTTGGTAGACAATCCACTATTAGCACTTATGGCGCCACTCCAAGAACTATTCGCTGAATTGTTCGCGTCCTTAAAATATGTTTCCAACTGAGTTGGTGAATGACTCAATATACGGTCTGAAGTTTCTAAAGTCATACCAGAAGTCAATGTATTTAAGTCTGAGAAATTCGCATCATTTACATTAAACGACACCCATGTCCAACCTTGATTAAAGTCTATGTCTTGTTCAATAGTATTCGTGCTTTCAAATAACGAGGGACTACTTAAGCTTCCTAATACATTGTTTTCTGTAAAGGTTATGGATGTATTAGCATCTATGGTTGCTTGTACTATTTGTCCTTTTGAAGCATCCCAAATACTAAAATTAATAGCATCTCCTGAAACCACATTACTATAAACCGTTAGGAATACAAAATACTCCTGATACGAATCATCGTAAACCACATCTGCAACACCTCTTAACTCGCCATTTGAAAATGCAGCGACTTTATCATATAAATCATCAGAGAATATACCATCGACACTGATACGTCCTACAATATTCATACTGTAATCAAAATTGTTCGGGTCTATAGTCCAATCTGGTCCATCGGCTAATACTCTTACTTCTAATTGTAGCTTTTCATCTAAGCCAAAATCGGTTTGTAAATAGAGATTTTCTAAATACTCTCCAGCAGAGAGTCCTTCATCAATAGTTGCCGTAATGGAGACTTTACTATCTGGTGCTAAACTTCCTGATGTACTACTTAAAGACAACCAGTTTGGTATTCCAGCAATATTATAAGGTTGTACTAAACCGCCTTTATTAATAATAGTAATTTCGAATGAAGGCGATTCGTTACCTTCTTTTACAATATCAACCACATCATTAAACCCTTCAACAAACCAGCTCATTTCGTTTTTCTGAACAAAGGCTGTCCAAGTAATTGGTGATTGCTGCATGTTGTTTGACGCATCAAACATACGATGCACCGTAATGTCCAGAATCTGACCTTCTAAAGCTGCCCAGTCTGAAATTACTGGCTCTAATATCATGTCGTCTTCATTAATCACATGATTCACTTGGAATTTGATAAGTTTGCGCTCAGGTTTTATAGCGGGTACATCATCTGAATAATTCACACTTCCCGTATTTAACACCGCATTGGATGGAATCACACTTTGGTTGGTGAAACTATGATAATACCTCGGGCCATTGGCTGTTGCCGGATCTGGTTCGTTCATACGGGCATATAATAACAACCCAATGCTTTCCACATCCATTTCGTTGAAGCGATCTCTAGTTATTTGATCTACATTACGTAATGTATTCCATAAACGGAATTCGTCAATCTTCCCTGTAAACACTCTGTCCACAGTTTCAATTCCCCCCTGATCCTTGAACCCTCGCGCGCCTAACCAGGCTTGATTTCCTGAGAAACCGCCAATATCTGTCATTGGGTTGGATGATACTTGTTGTGCATCTACATAAGTTCTTAAAGATCCATTTCTATTAAATAACAGGGTTACATGATGCCAATTGTTATCGGCTACACTGGCTGCTGTTAATACATAGTCATTTCCTTCACTGGCGAAATATAGCGCTCCCGAACTATTCATATTGATAGCCCATTTGTTTGATAATCCAACAGATTGTATTGGGTCTTCACCATTTCCACGTCCGTTAGAGAATATGGTTGCTTCTTGAGCTGTGCTTGTTTTTATCCAAAACGATATGGTAGCGTCCATTTCGTTTGTTAATTGTACAAAGCCTACATTATCTAACTCTAAATACTGCCCATTAGCAAACTCATAAGAATTACCATTAGGTTTAATATCCCAATCTGCGGTTATTGCAGCATGTTTAAATCGTGCTAAATCGTTGGCGATATTGCCTCTTCCTTCATTCATTGGCCAAAAGCCAACTAAATTCGCTTCGTTACCTAATAACTTGGTATAGATATTAGCATAGGCTTCACTTAAACTCAATGATTTTGTCCATAATCGTAAATCATGAATGTTTCCAATAAAGGTATTACCTCCAATAACCAAAGGATTGTTATTGGTGAATTGGGTATTTGCTAAACCAGTACCACCGCCAATATTACGGTCGTCTTCATAAATGCTAAGGTTTCCTGAAACATTATCGTGCGTAATCGTGTAATGGTGAAACAATCCATCTGAAGCTATAGTTCCATTCGTTGTTGTAATACCACCAAGAGTTGCAATGATATTCCCATTCTCTAAGCGAATGCTTAATCCGTTTTGCTGACTTATAATAGTAGCCGTTGATACCGTTGTGGCATTATTCATCCAGAATTCTACAGAAAGATCTCCCGATACTAATCTAGGGCTTTCAATAGTTGCTGTATTATTAGCACCATCAAAACGTAAAGACACACTATGATCTATGGGTAACTGATTGGTTTCTCCTTTTATTTCAATAGTACTTACTGCGCTATTATAAAAGATGCTTTCGTTAAAACTAACACGTAAATCTTCACCGACGCCTAAAATACCATCAATAGGTAATGGCGTGCCGAACTGTAGTGGTGATCGTAAATCGACACTACCCGAAATGACTTCGGAAATAAACTCGGTACCATTAGTACAGGTGCTTCGTGCTCTGATCTCGTAATCGCCATCCTGAAGTTGTAACCCGGCAATATCAAAGGCAAAGTTCACCTCTGCACTAGATATCAAGGAAATTTCTGTTTCGCTATTTGCCAAGGCGTCATTATAAAATGCTTGTGTATTATAATACGTATGCAAACGTGTCCAGTTAGGCGAAGTCGCTAAACGATACTCTAAATCAATCTTTTGAAAATTATTGAATGCCTGGTTGTATTCGGACAAATCGATAGCCAATGGATTGGTAGAGCCATCATTGTTATACGCGGCATCTACATTATATACCCAGTTGTCTAATGGTGCTTTTACGGCTACCTCGGTACATGAGGGTACAAAATGTGCCGATATCTCCACAGAATCAAATACATTGACCGGATCACATCGCGATAAGAGATAGATGACAATGTTGTCATAATCATAAACATCTGCTATTGATTTTTCTAAAGTCAATGCGTAATCTACTGTCTGACCGTATGGTACATAAACAATGGTTCCATTTTGAGATATATTGATAATCGCATTATTCGGATTACTAACATTATCAACAAAAAGATCGAAATAATTAAAATCGGCGGCATCACTATTAGCGTCAGCTAAATTCGATAGTTTTAAATTAAATACCGCTTTATTACTTTCAGGGATGTTAAACACCTCAGCGACCTCAACAACAATTTTTGGGTCTTCCGCTTTTTGTGTTGCCAAACTTAAGGTTTCACGATCTTCTTCGGGTAAAACAATAGGTATATGTTCTGGCCTATCGGGTATATTTGGATCACCTTGTGTATAATCATCTAAACGTTGTAAATAGGCATCATAATCCAATTTATTATAAAACACCGATTTTTCTTCACCTTCATAAGGACAGGATGTTCTACCTCCTCTTGTTGAGAAAATAGGGCCGTTACCATCAAAATAGTTAAAGATGTCTACGGTTAAAACATTGGTAGGGTCATTATCTGCAAACGTATAGCTAATGTTCGTGGTTTTGGTTTCTTCTTCTGATAACGACGCATTAAACGCTTGCTGCGCAAACACTGTAGTGTTAGATTCTATACCTAATTTGTTTACACTAAAACCTAAGGACAGTTGTAAGCTTTCTTCCAATTCAATATCAAACTCTAAAGTTGACGAATTTACAACGTCTGTTTCTATGCTTCTGGTAATTTCACCTACACCGGCATCAAATGTGATATTATCATTGGATTTGTTTAAAACCAAATCTCTTTGTTTTTTAGCCAATTCCAGCTTTTCAGACAATAATTCCTGATAAGGTTCTCCTACTTGCGTATTGGCTATTTCTGTTTCTAATTCTAAAATAAAACTATTAAGATTTCCTGTAGCATGATTGACTATTTCTTGCGGATTGTTTAATGCCTGATATTTTTTGCGTTCGTTTTGCAAAATAATGGTACGCCACAAATCAATTTGACGTACATACCAGTCTACCGATTTTGCGCCTACTACAGAACCGCCATTGTTTATCGTTTCTACAATGGTTTGATATTCTGGGATTAAATCATCCAAAATAAATTTTTGAGAATAGATAAAGAAGGTACTGGTTGGTTCTTCTCCTAGATTAAATCCTTTCTGACTGAATATGTGTATGGATTCACCTTGACCATTAATGAGCTCATGGTTATCTGCCGGGTCACCTACAGGGTTTAAATCGGCTTTAAAATCATCCCAGGTACTTTTGGAATAGTTTTTAGAATTCCCAATGTATAAATCGCCTTCGGCACCTACAAACTCAGGGTCGGCACTGGTTGAAATGGTTTGGTTAAAGGTATAGGTTTTAGTCAAGCTTTTTCCATCTGATGATGATGCGGCTACCGAGATATCTCCTGTAAGGCTATTGGTAACTTCAGTTTCAATAATAGGAGAGGCTCCAACACCTAATACAATAGACTGTTTTCCACCCAAACTTAAGGTCACACTTTGACTCCCTCCCCCACCATTGGTAAAGTTAGAGGTTGTTGTAAAGCTTATACTTTCGCCGGCTTCTATGGAAGCAAAACTATTGGTTCCCGGGGGGTCTCTAAGAATAATATCCGGGATATCGGGAGCATCTGTTAACGGAGGTGCTGCCGAACCGTCCGGAGAACCGCCTAGAATGATACCTTCCGGCACATAGTTTTCGGCTTGATAGGGTACCCCTTCAATAACATACTGGATATCTATATTTCGAGTATACGGGAAGAAAATATTGGCTATTCCTCCTTTATAGGTATATCTGGTAAGACTGGCATCGTTGGCATCTTCTTCTACAGCTTCAGAACCATCTAATGCCAAATTGTTGGTGATTTTTAATTCGCCATCTACAATGGGTACAATGTCTTCTACAATATTGTTGGAATCGTCGTTGTTTTCATAACGCTCAAAGGTTTTTAAAACTATTTCATAATCGGTAGCTTGCTGATACATAAGAATATCATCTCCCAATCCGTCGGGATGCTTAAATCCGGTTGTGCTTATGATGCGCTCCGTACCATTATCATCAAATGTTAATTCGTCTTCAGACGTTTGTGATTCTACACGTAACACTGGCGTGGATCTGTATACGAAACTTTTTTCAAAATGATAAGGTGTCCCGAATATGGTAAGCGCATTATTAGGATAGGTATATTCCGGTTTAAGTTCCGGGGGTATACTAGCAAAATTTAATGCTTCTTTTATTCCCGAACCTATAATGTTGGTATTGATACTAGAATTATTGGTAATCTGTAAGCCAGTGCCTCCTACAATTTCATAATTTAAAGGCATCAGCTCTACGCGATATTCACCGGAATCACTATTGGTTTGAAAATTAAATCGGGTATAATCTGTAACACTGCCTCCTATAGGGGTATAATCTAAAGTGATATTGGCTACTCCAATATTATTTTTTGAACTTACCCGTGCAGTTTTACTGCTGCCATCATTAGCCGTATAATTTATGGTATGAATACCGTTTTCTCCAAACCCAATGGCTTTTTGAGCTTCTACAGCCCCTCCTACCACACGACCTACTACTGTTACTCTGGTTTCGTCTATAAAAACGACTTGCTCCTGGGCATCTTCAAAAAATTCTTTGAAAGTTCCTGTGGTTTCTGGAAATCGTCCGCCATGCGTAAAGCTGTGTCCGTTCTTTTCTACCCGAATAAAATGATTCCCTATGGGTACACTAATCTCAAAGTTTCCGTCGGCATCCGATTCGACTGGCACATTATTTTCATCTAAAACAATACTCCCGTCTATATAGATATGAGCACCCGCAAAAGGTATGCGGGCATAGCGTTCTAAACGGTCGTCTGTGGCATTATACCAATATTCGCCTTTGTTATAAAAATCACCATTTTTTTCGTATTGGTTATAGCTTTGCTCCAAAATACCCGGACCACTAATCTTAGTGTCTCCTTCTATCCCTCCATCATTATCAACTTCAACAAAAGATGGGAATACACCTCTTGTATCATATAAAGCTTTTCCTTTAAAGATAAAAGAAGAGGTATCTGTAAAATCAATCTTATTAACCACTTCGGAGCCTTCTCCTAAAAAGACGAGTTGTTGGTTGGGCTCGAATTTATGTTGCCCAAAGATAGGCGTTATTTTAAAGGATTCGCCAGTACCGGTATAGGGTATGGCGTTTATTTCGTAGTTTCCGTTGGCATCGGTAACACCTAAAACCCCTAATTGATTAGATGTTGGTATATTTCCTGAGCCCGATACAAAACTTATACCGTTACCTAAGCTCCCGTTATTTTTATTATAATTAAAACCATCTCTTGAAGCATCATATACACTGTTTCCTACAGCTTCGTTAAGGCTTAAATATGAAATTAAATCAGGATCATTACCGCTTATGTAGCGCCTGTAATCTGTTCTAATATCTGAAGCGTCTTCAATACTTTTCCATAAGCGAATTTCATCGAACACCGCATCATATCCGCCACCAACAAAAGCATTAATCCAATCACCTGTACCGCTTGATAAATTATTAGTTTGTGTTGGGACTGTAATTTCTAAATACGGTGATGTATCTGTTTCATCTACGGCAGCTCTAGCATCATGAACAGCCGTTCTGTAATCCGTGGTCATCTGGCGACCATTAATAAATAAATCTGGCACTTCACCATCATTTAAGCGTACAGATATGTGTGTGAATTCCGTGTTGAAATTTGAAACCGCTATCATTTCATCATCACCACGCGCATCTATGCCTCCTGAAGGTATTACGTTTTCAATAACATATAAACTTCCTCCAATATTTACTTCTAACGCATCAGAAGTTGCTTTTAGTCTTATAGTGGTTTCTATTGAATTTCCATCTCCTTTTTGAAGTCTAAAAAGACTAATTGAATTACCGTTGTCATCTGCATAAGGTGAATTTGGTTTTACCCAAGCTTCTAAGGTTGCTTCAGTAGCTATGGTTTTAGTTAAGTTACTTATTCCTAAATTATAAGCTGTAGGGATGCTTAGTGCACTACCATAACTTACTTCACTTCCGTCGGATTCTGCAATCACAGTGACGTCTTTTACGGGGTTACCGCCTTTATAACTTACATTACCCGTTACAATGGCTGTTGGGTTTCTAAACCCAATACCTGTAATAAAATTAGAATATAACTCTTCATCAACACCTACGCCTTCTGCCTTTACTTTGTACTCGTAAAGCACACCACCATCTACATAATTATCCTCATATTGCGTATCATTAGGTGATACACTACCTATAAATTGAAATGGTAACACACTGCCTAATTCTCTACGAGATATTTTTATGGTAGATATTAAATCGAAATTAGCTTTTATCTCCCATTGCAGTAGTACTTTATCGCCAAAATACCCTTTAGAAATATCGAAAGATTCTTCTGCAAAGGTTCTTGGTAAGTATAAAATATCCCAAGGGAAACGAATGTTATATATTTCGTTATCTGGTCCAACAGGCTGCGATGTAGACAATAAATATGGCACACCAACTTGTATGGTATAATAAACTCCATTCGCTTCAATACTTTGTTGTGTTTCTGAAGCAGTAACCACTTTGGCGCCATTACTGTTTTGTGCCCAAAGCCCTAAAACCAGGAACCCAAAACACAGGGTTAGTATATATTTTTTCATCATCCTATGTTTTATAGTTTAATGATGTAGTTTACACCATAGTTTACGGGGCGTGATTCTGTACCACCTACACTTCCAGTACTCCCAGTAATAGTATGGCTATGATTACCAACAAGAGATGTTGGCATTTGTGTAGGATAAGTATTTTGAGGATTAGTAGCTGTACTTCTATTTACGGCACTTCTATAGACACTCCCTGCCGTAGGAGTACTTCCTGCTGAATGTGGTACATTATGACTATGCCCACCTGTAGATGATGTGGCTAACGACCCTTTACTATGAAAATGTGTTAAGTTATCATCTTGTTGTCTAGTCTGTATTGCTGGTCCTGCATTGCTAGTATAACCACTTACAGCGTTTGTACCTGCTCCTCTTAAAAAGAATCCTCTTAAATCTGGTGCACTGGCTGAACCTAACAAAGTGCTCAAATCATATCCAGCTCCACCTGCACCAGAATCTGGTATGGCATCTCCATTACAAAGCACCCAACCTGGAGGTGCTACAGTACCAATAAATGGCATGATGGCTCCTGTTGGGACACCATTATTTGCAGATATGGCATATGGCACATGTTTTAAAGCTTCGTTTGAAATTAAATTCCCATCGGCTTCAATTCTTAGAAATGCCTGTTGGTTAGCAATTAACGCAATTTTATCCGAGCCTACATT
>JAHZIZ010000089.1 GCA_022601215.1 Bacteroidota bacterium | reverse complement strand
TTAGGACAAGATTTTCCTGGTTTTCAAACTATAGGAAACCCTTTGGAGTCAGTTCTACTTGACACTCGGACTCAACAAATATTTAGATTTCTTGGAGGCTTGAACTTATCTTATGAGGTTATAGATAATTTGATTTTAAAAACAACTATTTCGGCAAATTTCGGATCAGACAATTTTGAAACAATTTATAACGCTCCAGGTGATGGATTTAATAGAAGTGGTTACGGAGCTCAAAGTACATTAGGTCTACGAAAAACGAATCAAGGAGGTTGGTTAAATGAAAACACGATTACTTATAAAAAGACGTTGGGAGATCATGCATTTGATGTTCTAGGAGGATTTACTTTACAGAAGGATACACGTTCTGCACTACAATCAAATGTTGCTGGGGTACAAGTCCAAGGACCAACAATACTCTCTCTAGGAGATTCATCTACTTTAACTTCTTTTAATGAGGTGTCAGAAAGCACATTGGTATCTTATTTAGGTAGACTTAACTATTCTTATAAAGATAGATATTTAGTGACTGGTACAGTACGAAACGATGCCAGTTCTAGATTTGGATCTAACAATCGTTCTCAAACATTTGGTTCTTTTGCATTAGGATGGAGATTGTCTGAAGAAGATTTTATACAAAACTTAGGATTTGTAAATAATGCTAAATTAAGAGCTTCTTTTGGTACCACGGGAAGTAATGCTATTCCTGATTTTATATCTAAATCAAGTTTAAATCCTGTAAACCATTCTTTTGGAAGTACTGGAGTGACAGGAGTTAGAATAGGTTCTCCTGGGAATTCTAACCTTACATGGGAAACATCAAAGCAATCTAATATTGGACTAGATTTGTCACTTTTTGACAATCGTATAGATATGGTTTTTGACTATTATAATAATGAAACGAGCAGTTTACTGTTGTCAAGAAATTTAGTGCCATCATCTGGCTTTACTGGGTTTTTAACCAACATTGGAAGCGTGCGAAACAAAGGATTTGAAATTACTTTAAATGCCAAAGTCATCGATCAAGAAGATTTTGGAGTGTCAATAGGAGGAAACGTCACCAATAATGATCAAGAGATTTTAGACCTTGGCGGTGATAATGAAATACGAAATTTCTTTGGCGCATTGCGACGAACCGTTGGTGGTGAACTTCAAAATATCCATGTTACTGAAGCCATAGGTATTTTACGTGAAGGACAAACTTTACCTGTTGGACAAGCTACTAATACTGCTGTTCCTCAAGCTGGGGATATTATTTATAGAGATGTTGATGAAAATGGAACGATAAGTAATTTTTTAGGTGCTGATGGGCAAAATTTAGAGGGTGTTAATATTGATTGGATTTACGGATTTAATACAAATATTAGGTACAAAAATTTCAATTTAAGTGCTCTTTTTACAGGTCAAGCTGGTGCACATGTATTAGATTTATTTGCGATTCAAACTGTTGGTCCTAATGTAGTTCCTGGAGGTGGTCCTAATCCAAATTTTGCTAAAGAATTATGGTATGATGGGAGATACATTTCTGAAAGTCAACCTGGAGATGGTAGAACTCCAGCAGCAGGTAGATTTAATGACGGAATTTCGGGTGTATCGAGTTTAGGAAATCAAAAAACAGATTATTTGAGATTTAAAAATATTACACTGACATATAATTTTCCAAACAAATTGTTGGAAAAAGCGGGTATAACGGGAGCCACTATATTTGGTTCAATTGAAAATGTTCAAACCTGGAGTAAATTTATAGGTGGAAACCATGATGCTCGGAGTCCTTCTGGTGGAGGACAAACACTTTCTGGTGGTTCGAGAATTCCGGGTGTATCGGATGGATTGGAGACAGGAATTACGGGTTGGTCACAGATGCCTTTACCTAGGACTGTTACTATAGGTGTAAATTTCAATTTTTAATAATTAAAATATAAAAAAATGAAAATACATAAATTATTAAAACAAGGAAAAATGAAAATATATAGAATATCTTCACTTATATTGATATTAACCATTTTGAGTAGTTGTGATGACTTCTTGAGTGTAGATCCGTTAGATCGAATTGATGGCTCTACATTTTTTGCTAATCAAGACCAAATGATTATTGGAATAAATGGTGTATATGCAGCTCATAGAGGTGTATATACAACAACGGATGCTGGATCAATAATGATGTACACTTTGCAAGAATCTCGATCAGATAATTCGGGTATGGATCATACCGATCAAGGAGAACGTGTAGAAACAGACCTGTTTAATGAAGGTACGGGTAACTTACCCATATCTGGATTATGGGAAACGATGTATAGAGGAATTAACTTAGCAAATAAGGTTGTTGCAAGTGCTGCAACTGCAGAAGGAGATCAAGCTGTTCTTGGTAGAATTGCTGCGGAAGCTAAGTTTCTTAGAGCTCATATTTATTTTCAAATGGTTAATATATGGGGAGGAGTTCCAATTAGAACGGAGCCTACTGAAGATTTTTCAAGTACCATATTGCCACGAGCTAGTGTTTCTGAAGTATATGCTGTAATAATTCAGGACTTAACGGAGGCTGCAGGGGGGCTTCCTACCAGTTATTCTGGTGGCGCTGGAGCCGAAGTTGGAAGAGTAACAAGCTATGCAGCATTAACTTTATTAGGTAAAGTTCAATTGCAAAACGGGAATGCACCAGCTGCAGAGGCAGCTTTAAGGCAAGTATTGGGTGAGTATACTTTATTGGGTGATTTTGCAGACATTCATGCACCAGGAAATGATAATACAGCAGAATCTATTTTTGAGGTGAGCTTCAATCCAGCCAATCAAACTGGAATGGGCTTTAATAACAATTTTATACCGAGTGTTGTAGCATCTGACTTAGGCATCTTGGCAGGAGGAAGTAACAGAACTTTTTTATCGGCTTATCCAACACAAGATTTAGTAGATTCTTTCGATCCTACAGATTTAAGAATACCTAGTACGTTTGGAAGAACGACTACTGGAAACTATATAGGGCCATATATATCTAAGTTTATAGATCCTGCAGCAGCTAGCGCAGGAAGTGATATTAATTTTGTAGTCTTACGATATGCAGATGTCCTTTTAATGTTAGCAGAAGCCATTGGAGAAGGAGGAGAAGCTTACGACTTAATAAATGAAGTAAGAACACGAGCAGGTCTTCCAGATATTGATGCAGCAAGTCCAGGTACTTTCATGGAAAAGATTATGAATGAAAGACGATGGGAATTTGCTTTTGAAATACACCGATGGATTGATTTACAACGTTTGCCTGATGCTGATATAATCTCTATTATGGAAACCCAGTTAG
>JAHZIZ010000088.1 GCA_022601215.1 Bacteroidota bacterium | reverse complement strand
GGTCATTACGGATAATAGTACGGGAGAGATTTTAGGGTTGCCACCTGGGCCACCTTTTGATTTAGATGGAGCTGGAGTTGGTGTTTGTGATATCTGGTATATCCGATATGCAACAGGAACGACAGGAATTGCTGCTGGAAACAATGTAAGTGACATCGTTGGATGTTTTGATTTGTCAAACCCTATTACTGTAAATAGAGAGGGTGTTCAAGCAGCCCCAATATTTATTACAGGCTCTAATGGAAATACAGCCTTAACAATTTGTGCGGGAGACGGAGAAGATAATCCTATTGGCGTGACGATTGATGGAGTAGGAATAGGAGCTAACAATGGTTGGGTTATTACCGATGAAGCTACTGGAGAAATTCTAGGCTTGCCTGCAGCGCCTCCATTCAATTTAGAAGGTGCTGGAGATGGAGTTTGTCAGATCTGGTATATCCGATATGCTAACGGTCTTACAGGGCTAGAAGCTGGAGCTAATGTTGCCGACTTAGATGGATGTTTTGATCTTTCAAATCCTATTACTGTTACGAGGAGAGGGGTAGACGCTACCGAGATAGAAATAGTTGGTGGTGGCACCGAAGTTGACATCTGTGCGGGAGACGGGGTAGATGATCCTATCGATGTAATAGTGCTAGGTGATAGTGTTGGGACATTTAGTGGTTGGGTGATTACAGATAACGCCTCTGGAGCTATTCTAGGGTTGCCATCGGGACCACCATTTAATTTGGAAGGAGCAGGTGCTGGCGTTTGTGATATTTGGTACATTCGATATGAAACTGGATTAACTGGACTCCAAGTAGGAGAAGATGTGGCTAATTTAGTAGGATGTTTTGATCTTTCGAATACCATTACAGTAAATAGAGAAGGAGTGGATGGAGCTGCCATTCAGATTGCGGGTACAACAAATACTGAGGTATCTATATGTGCTGGTGATGGTGAAGCAGACCTTATAGAAGTTGAGGTAGTTGGAGATGGAGTTGGTGCTAACAATGGTTGGGTGATTACAGATAGTGCTACGGGTGATATATTAGGTTTGCCGGCGAACCCACCATTTGATCTTGAAGGAGCGGGAGCTGGTGTTTGTGATATCTGGTATATTCGATATGCGGACGGTTTAATAGGTCTAGAGATAGGTCAAAATGTGTCCGATTTAGAGGGTTGTTTTGATTTTTCCAATCCAGTAACCGTAACACGCCTAGAAGGGGATGATTGTGATATACTCGGAACGGGAGATGTACATAAGATTAACTTTAGTATGTTCCCTAATCCTGCAGATAATAGTGTTACGATATCTTTAGACATAAATGAGTCAACGACTGCTCAAATAAATGTCTATGACGTTACAGGTAGATTAGTTGCTCAACAACAGGTGCAAACACAAACCACCTTAGATGTATCAAAATTGCAAAGCGGAACTTATTTCGTGCATCTTATAGATAGCGCTGCGGGGTCTACTATTACAAAACAATTGATTAAGAAGTAAAAGAGTTTTTTGTTAGTTTATTGCAAGAAGGAGTAAGAATTAAATGTCTTGCTCCTTTTTTATAATTCCATAGCTTATGAAATTTCCAAAGTATTTTGCGAGTAATTCAAAGTTCAATGTTTTAAACGGAAACAATGGGAAGGTAATTGAGTACTTTCATCAAGTTGATAGCATAACAGATATTCTATTAGATATAGAGGAATTGTTTTTTTTGTACGTTATAGAAGGGGTAGTTAAGTTGCAATCTCCGGATGGAATTATCTATGTCACTGGAGGAAATTCCGCATTAATTAATAAAGGAAGTTATGTTATGTCCGAAAACCTCTCTACTTCAAATCAGGAGTTTAAAGCTTACATTGTCTTTTTATCCGAATCATTGGTAGTGGATTTTACACTTGATGTTAATATCCTAAATCCAATGGATAATCCACCACAGATAGCACTCTTTACAGAAGGAGAACTCCCTTTTTTGGAGATTTATATTGAATGTGTTTCGATTATTTTTAATGCCTATTCGGAACATAAAACGCACCATAACCTAATAGACCTAAAGTCGAAAGAGCTTCTTTGTTATCTGTTTATGAGTAGCTATAGACACGTTATTGCAAGTATGTTGTCAACAAATATGAAAAACAAAACCCATCAAATGCGATATATCATTTCTAAAAATTATTTATATCCAATAAGTGTTGAGCAATTAGCATTTTTATGTCAAATGAGCATTTCTAATTTTAAGCGAAAATTCAAGGAGATTTATGAAAGTACTCCGGCAAAATGGATTAAGGAAAGACGCTTAGAGCATGCAGAGAAATTACTTCGAAATGGAAAATATAAAGTACATCAGGTCGCAAAAAAGAGTGGTTTTGATAATCCAAATACGTTTCGGAATCAGTTTATCAAAAAGTATGGTGTACTTCCTAACCAATATCACTAAATATTCTTTTTGATCCTTTTTTAAACAGTTTTGGACTTTTTTGAAGTTTGCTTAACAGGGTCTTAACTCGTTAATGTCAAGTAGCTTACATTTCTGCTTTTCGTTTGAACATAATTTTGCAGTGTTAACTTTAAATTATAAAAAAATGAAAAAGAAATTATGTTTTAAAAGATTAGAATTGCGATTTAGATTATTGTATTTCGCAGTATTAATGAGTTCATTTGGACTACTAGCTCAGACTGGGGCGCGAATAACTGAAGTAGTACCCAATAGCGATCAAGTAACACTCACTAATTTTGCAGGGACTTCGCTAGATGTATCGGCCTATTGGCTTTGCTTAGGTCCAGGAAATTATGCTAACGTCGGCGCTTTAAATGGTGGGAGTGCAATTATACCTTCCGGAGGAACATTAGCACTAACCTTCAATGTAGATCCTGTGTCTGATGGTCTTAGTTTGTTTTCAACCAATAGTTTTGGGTCATCTGATCCTGACATATTGTTAGATTTCGTTCAATGGGGTGCTGCAAATCAACCTAGATCGGGGCAGGCGGTAACTGCTGGTAGATGGGATGATGCAAGTCAGTTTATTAACTGTCCTGCTCCATATGCAACTTCTTCTGGAGGGTCAGTAGAGGCATGGATTTCTTCTGTTGTTTATGCTCCTGCTATTTCCTTCGATGTAGATGAAACCTCAGTGAGTATTTGTGTGGATGGAAACGCCGATCCTTTAAATGTGAATAGAGAGACTGGAGCAATAGGTACAAATGCGGGTTGGATTATTACGGATCAGAATACGGGGCAAATTCTTGGTTTGCCAGCAGGACCTCCGTTCAATTTGGATGGAGCAGGGGTAGGTGTTTGTGATATCTGGTATATTCGATATGAGGATGGCTTGTCTGGTCTAGAAGTAGGTACGGGAATTAATGAACTCTCAGGTTGTTTCGATTTGTCCAATTCCATCGAAGTCATACGTGAAGAGGCAAACGCTGGTGTTATTGGAATTGATGTAGATGCTACAACAACTGCTAATCAAGGAGGAACACTTCGTATTGACAGCGACTTTGAAGTAAGTATTTGCGTGGATGGAAGCGCGGATCCTATCGTAGTGTTTCATAACACTCCTTCCGTTAATCTTACCTATAGATATGTGATTACAGATGTCACTACGGATACCATTTTGGGTTTTTCAAATTCAAATGAAATTAGTTTAGATGGAGCCGGAGTAGGAGTGTGTGCTATTTGGGGATGGTC
>JAHZIZ010000012.1 GCA_022601215.1 Bacteroidota bacterium | reverse complement strand
ATTCGGGGTTATTCCATTCAATAACAGTACCTGCCAAATCTCTGTCTATTTCAAAACCTCTAATTTGAAATTGTGACCACAGCATCTTTTCAACTTCTGCAATTGTATTTCCAATTCCCACACCTTCCTTTGTTTTAAAAGTTGAATTATCGCCAACGATTCTTACATATGAAATTTGATAGGGCTTTTCGGTCCAGTGAATAAATAAGAGGTTGCCATCAGCCAACCTAATATGTGTAATTTCTTGATCAAATGGCTCATTCGTATGCTTAATAACTTGGTTCTCTGGAAATAAGTTACTTATATCGGTTGGTACTGTGTTGCGTTTTAATACTCCTACATTTTTACCAGGATTGATAAAGCGATCTTCTGCAACATCAATAATTTTTAAAAAATTAGGATTTTCTTCTGGGCAATATTTTTCGCATTCGTAACAAGGCTGTATTACTTTATCGTATTTGTTAATATATAATTCATTGGTGTATAGTTCGTAACTATCTTCATAGAGAAACGAAATATTGAATTTTGACCTGTCTTTTAGATATTCTATAATGACTACATCCGTTTCTGGGTTTTCTTTATCTTCAGTTTTTAAAGTAATTACTAAGGCTCCTACATTGTTTATTTTAGTGCTAATTATTGGGTAGGTGGTAATATCGTGCGACCCTTTAGAGTGAAATACCCAATGCCCGGCTTTTTTTTCTATACTATAACCAAATATTTCTCTATCACAGGGTTCGAAAATAAGATGCTCTCCGTTTTCAAATTCGGTAACCTGAGTCCATTTTTTCGGAATATCTGAAATATCAATATCGGTGATTATCTCTGTCTCAGTACTTTTGCTAGGCTCTTTTTCTATTGATTTGTTTTCTGAAGTCTCTTTACAGGCAACTAGTAAACTTAATATGATTAATGTTAAACATATTCTACGTATCATATGCATTGATTTAATTCCTTAGTGATATTGATATATCGTTTTAGTAACAAATAATCTTTTTTCATAGCATTGAAGTCAAGCGAAGATTGAGAAAAACGCGGTTGAAAATAACTCTCGTAATTTTTATAATCACCTATGGCAATGTAAATTTTTGAATTTTTAATAGATAGATATACACTAGCACTCGTTTCTTTATAGAGTGCGACTAATGTAGCTCTCATTTTTGAGCTTAATATATGATGGGCTTCAACTTCATTATTTCCATAAACAACAAATATCTTGTTAAAAACGGCGTCGTCTATCTTTACTAAATCAGGTCGGTATAGGTTATTATTTTTAATCCATTCTCCTAATTTACCCATAAAATTAGTTATAGAAACCGGTACAATATAGAGGTCATTTTTACAAGGAAGTTTAAAGTCAGCTTCATAGAAAATTCCTTTGAATAGTGTTTTTGTTTTTGGTCCGCCACCAGCACTGTCACTGCAGGAAGCATGAACATTTGCAAAGCGAAATGCAGTTTGATTTAAACTGCCTTGAATGAGACCTTTACTATGATAGTGTTCTGGTTTTGTAGAGAGGATTCCACTATTATTAAAAATATCTCTAGAAATGCCTTTAGTAGGAGCATATGTAAAACTACTGTCAACCTTAAGCATTAGCGTCCGAACAATTTTTTCTACATATTGTTCCTTAAAATTAGTTGTGTCTATGTCTATTCGAAAAAAGTAATGTATTCCAAATGCCGCGATTAGACACACAAGACATAGAATTATTAGACTATACTTAAAGAAAATCAAGTAAATAACTCCAATAATTACAAGTAGTAATAGGAGTCTCATATCACGGTTAAACTTGGAAGATTTCTTCCTTACTCTTTCAAGAGACTTGTACTTGGGCTTTAGTTGATAATCAAAAAAATCATGAAAATCTTTTTCTGTCATAAGTAGTTATTAGGATAATAATCTAATTTGTCGCTCTCCAAATGAATGCCAACTTGTTATATCAATACGTTTATCTCGTTTATCCACTTCAATTGGCGGATAATGCGAATAATTATATTGCGTTATTAATTAGGTGGGGAAGTACCCAAAGATACTAAAATAAAAAAGCCACTCATTGAGTGGCTTTTTATATGTTTTCTACATCTAATTTCTAACTATTAAAAAGTCAAGATGTTGACCTCTTTTAAAAGAAACAAAATTCCCATGGTAACGGCAGTACTTAAAAGGATTGCTTCTTGCCAATAAAATGTAGTGAGGCCCCAAATTTTTCGGTGGTTTTTACCATGCTTTTTTTTGAAAGGCCCAAATGACAATCTCCAGTATATAAAAGTGACTCCTAAAAAAATCAATATCGCTATTACTATTAACCAACCTTTTTCCATTCGTTCTATGTTTAGATTATAAACTTATGTATAACAATATAAGCATATACGCTAAGATAGTAAAATAAAAAAGCCGCTCAATGAGCGGCTTCCTATATATGTTCTAGAAATAGCGTTTACAAACCATTTTCCCCACCTGTGCTGTCTCCTGTATTTACTGGAGTGTCAGTAGCTTCTGGAAGGTCTACATTTTCAATTTCGTCTTGTAAAAAGTTTTGGCTTCCTGTTCCATCAAACAAAGAGATGTTAGATGCAAGAATTAATACCAATAATACGATCGCTAGGGTCCATGTACTCTTGTCTAGGAAGTCGGTCGTTTTCTTAACACCTCCTAATTGAGCGCCTCCGCCACCGCCACCAAAAGTAGAAGATAATCCCCCTCCTTTAGGGTTTTGTACCATTACTACTACAACAAGTAAAAATGCTACGAATACTATTAAGACTAAAAATATGGTAAATTGCGTCATTGTTCTTCTGTTTTAATCAATTTTTCTATCGCCCGAATTTGGTCTGCAAAGAAACCACTTTTTTCGGGATTTTTCAAAATTAAAATTTTATATGCCTGAATGGCTTTTTTATAGTTCTTTTGTTGGAGGTATACCTTGGCTAAAGTCTCTGTCATCAAGGTGTCAGGCGATTGTGTATACGGCTTGGCTAAGTTTTTATTTTTCTTAGTAGTTTGGCGTGGTTCTAACTTCGGACTCTCCTGAATGAATTTTTCGATGAGCTCAAACTTTCTATCCTTCGCTTCCTGTCCTACGTTTTTTACTTCAGGAGCAATTTTTTCTCTTTGAATTGGGGTCGCCTTGGTCAATTTAAGCCATTCACTAAACGAATGAGTGTCACGCTGGGTAAAGTCCAAGGGTTTATCTAATCCTAAAGTAGTTTCAGGATTCGGTTTTTCTACTTGTTTTTCTTTTTCCTCAACGATTGGCTTTTCTTCAAAAATTTCTACGGGTGGTATCGCTTCTTTGGGTTCAAACAAAGCGGGATCTAAAATAGCTTCAGCCTTTTTTATTTCCTTTTGAAGTGAATCGTGCAAGGCGAGACTATGTTTTTCTGAAACATCTTCAGCTATTACTACATCAAGTTCTTTAACGGCATCACTTTGTTGAAGGATTTTTTCAGAAATATCGTGCTGCGCGAAACTTTCCGAAGTAATATATTCAAATAAAATATCTCTGTCAGTTGTATACGCAGCAGTTACTTTAAGAGCATCGTTATACAAAAAACTATTTTGGTTTTTCAAACCTTTTAGCTGCAAAGCACGGGCGCTCTGAAAGTATGGATACCTAGCGAGAATGGTTTCCAATTCCTGCATGCCTTCATCAGTAAGTCGCTGCGGATTGGCCAACAATGCTATGTAGTTTTGCGTATTCATCTACCAGTCTGCCAAAGATCTATTAAAAATATCCTGCGTAAGTCGTTCAAAAATGACTTCTAAAGCTTCGTCTAATTTGGATCCTATGAGTTGATCTCCTCCTTCGTAATCAAAATAGAAGGAAAACTTTTCTTCAAAATCTTTCTCATCATCTAAGGTGTTAAAATATCGTACGTTTACCTCCATGGTTAAACGGTTTTGCGCCGCTGTGCTTTGAGAGGTTGCAGTAATAGGGGAGATGTAGTAACGAGTAATTTCCCCTTCGTACAAGAGGTCACCATTATTGTTTGTTAGACTCAATGAAGTCTGCGTTTGTAATATATCCTGAAGTGCTAAGGTGAAATCCCGAGAAATTCTCGGCTCGACCAAAGCGGCATTATTGACAAAAGTATTGACCTGAAAAGTTTTCGCATTACCAATATTGGCTCCAGAAAAGGAATATTTGACTTTGCATGCTTGTAGGCTCACAAGTAGCATAAGAGGTACTAAAAATGGTTTAAATAATCGGATCATAAGAAGTTGGAAAGCTACAAATTAAATTGCTTAATCTTTCTATATAGTGTGCGTTCGCTTATTCCTAATTCTTTGGCGGCATCTTTTCGCTTGCCATCGTATTTTTCTAGCGATTTTTTAATGAGTTCAAGTTCCTTGTCATGCAGGGATAAACTCTCCTCTT
>JAHZIZ010000011.1 GCA_022601215.1 Bacteroidota bacterium | reverse complement strand
TTAATATATTATATTAAACGCTTTAAAAACTCCCAGACACGTATTGATAAAGCTCTTATCATATCAGAAAATCTAAAATTAGGCGTCACGGATCAACGAGAACTTATAAAGGACAGACGTTAGGTTTGTTCATGTTATAGAAAGCCATTACCTTTAATACCATAACACGAACCACAAAACTATATACTATGAAGAAAATACAAATATCGATACTGGCTTTTGGACTGATCGCTTTTATGTCATGTAAAAACGATACTAAAAAACCCGAAGAAGCGATTGAGGAAACCGTAGAAGAAGTTAAAGAAGTTGTGAGCAGTAAACCAGAAAGAAAAACCGTTTCGTTTGATCTAGCATCTAAAAGTGACAGTGAAGCCACCGGGGAGGTTTATTTTGCGGAAGTTGAAGGAACAGTGACGATGGAGGCCACTCTTAAAGGATTAACTCCTGGAACCCATGCCATACACATTCACGAAAAAGCGGACTGTTCAAGTGCTGACGGGAAATCTTCTGGTGGACACTGGAATCCAACGTTTAAGCCACATGGGGCTTGGGGAGCAGATTCTGGATACCACAAAGGGGATATAGGAAACTTTGAGGCAGGGGCTGACGGCACAGGTCGCGTTCAATTTAGCACGGACCAATGGTGTATTGGCTGTGGAGATGACACTAAGGATATTCTAGGTAAAGCCATTATTGTTCACCAAGGAACAGATGATCTTACCTCCCAACCAAGTGGTGCTGCAGGTGCCCGTGTAAGCTGCGGTGGTATTATTAAGTAAAACAATATAACAATGTATTCACAAACGCTTATTCTCCTCGAGGATAGGCGTTTTTTTTTATACTATGGTGACAGAATTATTAGGTGTAGTACCTGTGCTACCTTCCCAATCAATACAAAGAGATACCCAATGGTATTTTGAACATACCGGATTTGAAACTGTACGCATGGACGACCTGTATGCCGTTTTAAGAAGAGAGCAGGTATATTTACATCTACAATGGCATGAAGATACCGAGGAAGACCCATTACTAGGTGGATCTGTTGTTCGCATTTTCGTTAATGACATTCAAACTATTTTTGAAGAATTTATAAAACGAGGGACAGTTCAGCCTAAAGATTTAAAGATGAACACAGCTTGGGGAACCAGTGAATTTGGTTTTTATGATCTTAATAATAACGCTGTCTTTATGGTGATGACTACCTAATAAAAAACCCTTTCAAGGTAGTCTTGAAAAGGCTTTTATATCTGTAGGCTTAGATGTTTCTTTTTAGGGATGCTTCGCATTTACTTTATGTTTCATCAGAGCGGTCTAGACGCAACAAATTAAGTTCAAAAAGCGTACCAAACTGACATAAAAAACCCTGCATTTCTGCAGGGTTTTCTTTTATTATGTAAGACCGAAGTCTTATTGCTTAATCATACGCTTAACAGCAGTAGAAGTTTCAGACTCAATCTGAACAAAGTACATTCCGCTAGCTAACTTCTCGAAAGATAAGTTAGTAGTAGTTCCTGCATCTTTAAGATCGATTGTTTGAACGATTCTTCCGTTAACATCTGAAATAGTAGCCGCAACTAATGCAGTATTACTATTATTCTGTAATGTTACCTGTCCAGAAGTTGGGTTAGGGAATAAAGCAAGGCTTCTTGCCAATTCATTATCCTCAAGACCAAACGTACAAACGTCTAATGGATCTGTAATTGTAACTGTAGGTGTACAAGTTGCAACATTTCCGTTCGCATCTTCCATAGTAACTGTAATTACAACATCTCCAAAATCACTACAAGTAAAGTCAGACTGACTTAATGTGATGTTAGTCGCACTTCCACAGTTATCAGCTGGAGTTGGATCTGCATAGAAGAAACGTACATAATCGTCTGTCGCAGACCATGATTGAGAGTTTCTTCCTGGCGTAGCAATACCTTCAGTACCTGTTGAATTTTCAACCCCTTGAGTAGCATTTCCATTAGCTGGAATATTTGTACTGTGGATTTCAATTTCGTTTGTTCCTTCAAATAAGTGAACTTGAGTAGTCACAGCATCTGAAGATCCAAAGTAAGGTACATTGTCAAATTCCATTACCATTTTACGGTTTGGAGCTGTTCCTACTGTTTCATAACGGATATCTCCGCCAGCAGAAGGATTCACATCTTCCCAAACAAAAGCGATAAAGTTATCTTCTCCACCAGCAGTTGGAATTGTAGGTCCAGAACAACATCCGTCATCCGCACCAGCATTAAATGATATGAAACCATTTGAAGAGATATAGAAATCTGTATACGTTGTATCAAAGAAGAAGAAGTCGAAACCAATTGGTAAGGCTCCAGAAACTGCATCATCTCCTAAAGTAACAGCGGTTCCAGTAGCAGTAATATCGATAGGAGCAAATGTTCCAGTTTGATCGATAGCAATTCCACCTGGAATCAAGTTAGTTACTACATCTTGAATTTCTAAGGTAGCCATTCCACTTGCATCAAGCTCTAAAGTGTAATCTTGACAAATTAACTCTGGAGTATCTTCAGTTACTTCAATATCGTCTGTAGCTGCACCAGAAGCACAAGTACTAGTCACATCATAAGAAATAGTATGAGTTCCAACACCTGCAGCAGCAGGATCAAATTCATAAGAAACACCATCTCCATTATCAGTTACACCAGGTCCTGAATACACACCTCCAACTGGAGTTCCTCCACCGAAAGTTTGTACACCTTGTCCAACACATACTTCATCTGCAGTATTGATTGCAGGAACTGGAGAATCAAATGCTTCTGTACCATCTGTTGTACTTCCTGAAGAACCTTGTTCTGCACTAAATCCTAATCCTCTCTTGGCAAAAGCATCCCAAATAAGACACTCATTAGCTCCACCGTAAATGGCTTGATCTGCTGCAAAAATAGCATCACGTCCATCAACGAAACCAGGGCTACAAGGTTGTAACTTCATTGCTTCAGTAACTAAAGCGATTGCCTGTACGTTACCAGCATCTACAGAAACATCTCCTGAGAAGTTATAAAAATCTGTATCGAAACCATGCTCGTCAATCAATGCCCATGTCATTTCCCACAACATAGTACTCCAAGCGTATCCAACTCCGTGAGGAATTGCTAAACCTCCAATATTACCATAGGTAGTTGGGTTTACTGCTAAGTCTGTACTGTAAGGGTTTGGACGAATTCCAGGACCACCAGCACCTTGATCAAATAGGTAAGTACCTACTCCTCTAGGATCTACTCCAGTGTCACCAGCTTCGATTGTCATAACAATACCGTACCAGTCACTCCATCCTTCACCCATTTGCTCTGAGTTATTTAAACAACTAGTGTTACCTCCACCACCTGTAAGACGGTTAGAAATACCATGTCCATATTCGTGAACAATTACTAAGTTATCAAAATCTCCATCTTTATCACCACAAACATACATCTGCATAGTTGGGTTACTACCATCTGGTGGTGTTCCAAAGTTTGCATTACATGTACCTGATCCATCTTGTGCTTCTGCGTTTACAGAGTCACTTCCTGCACCACCGTTTCCGTAGTTGTTTTCTTGGAAGTTACCAGAAGCCTCATCAAATCCATAGATATAAGTTAAATCATGAGTGATGTTTGTCCAGTAAAATAAGTTCGTTAAAGCTGCATCCTCATATTGGTTAGAGTTAGAGTAATCCATATCGAATGGAAAACCAACAAAATCCAAAGTAGCACCACCGTCAGCTTGGTAACCAGCGTTGTCACCATCTTCGTATGTGCTTGTATTATTCCCTTCAGTTGTAGTGAATTCAGCTCCAGCTGCTCCATCTGTATCATGCCATCCAAAAGGTGATGCAATTGCATTTGCAGGATCCGTTACTATAGTACGACTTCCCATAGGAGTTGAATAGTAAGGACTTTCTTCTGGCATTGGGAATACTTCATATGTATTTACACTTACACTAGCAGTTGCAGCTGGCTTTTCTTCTTTTCCATAATTAGGAACGTCAAATAAGTTTGCGTTGTAGTTTAAAGCATGATCATTATGATTGTGCTCAATGTTACAAGAACTCATCCAGTTAACCTGATCAATTACCTGACCTGTTGTTGCATCTACACGTGCACTCCACCAGTTCTGCTGAGCGATTTCTTGAATAGATATGTCCCAAGCTAAACGCATTTCTTTAGCATCATTAATTTGATACACAAGTCTCGCAGGAATATCGCTTAAAGAAACACCGCCATTTGATAATAGTGTTTTCTGATCTGCTCCACTAGAAGTTGAGATAGCAGAAAAGCTTTGGTTAGACGCATATCCAAAATGACTCGCCATATTTTGAACCGCTTGAGCAGCACTCAATGCTGGAGAAACACTTGCTACTGATTTTAAAGACTCAGTATTTACAAAGTGGTTCGTCGCTTTTAGTAACTCACCATTTGAATAGGTGTGAACACTAGATTCAGATCCGTAGATTTCAATACCATTGTGCATTTGACGATAGTACGCATGATTCACATCGGAGGTTCTACTAGTGTGTTGACTAGTAATCACCCATTCCGTGTCCTGAGAAGAAATCTTGTTTTTTTCCAACAATTGTGATAACTGCTGATCGATTGTTTGCTGTAGATTCTGCGCTACTAGCTGTCCAGAAAGACAACAAAGTACAGTGCAAAATAATAGCATGGTAACTCTTTTCATAGATTAAAAATTAGATTAATATAAATTTATTGGAGGTTTAGATTCGAACAAAGCTACCAAAATGAACTCAGCTAACAAACAATTTTTATTCTAAAATTGTACTTTAACGTATTAAATCTCACTTCAATTAACTGTTTGTTTAACAATATTTTACACCCTTCCAATGCATAAATTTAACCCTACCAAAACGATAGACTAACTATAAGCGCCTGTGAACATTGAACTTACGAACCAACTTCTAATTACTTTATAATTCGTTCGAGGAGTAATCCTGCATTTTTTCATGATGACAGTGTTTTTATGACATGTTAGAAAAATATGAGAATAGCTAAGCGGAATTAAATTCATAAATGATACTCTTTTATCAATAACTCATATAAGCCAGCCAGTTGATCATAATTGGAATATTTTTTTACTAATATTGTTATACAATTCCAACCGTGGATATTTCATGAAACAACCTGATGATCTCATTAAACAAATGCAAGACGGTGATGAAAAGGCTTTTTCGTCACTATATCATATGTATTGTAATGCGATTCAAGGGGTTATTTTATCCATTGTAAGAGAGCAAGAAACAGCAGAAGAGGTCTTACAAGATGTCTTTGTAAAGGTTTGGACTCGAAGACAATCTTACCAAGTTGGAAAAGGGCGATTTTATACCTGGCTTTTAAATATAGCCAGAAATACAGCTATCGATAAAACAAGGTCAAAAGCTTATAAAAATGCTAATAAAAACCTGTCCCCTGAAAATTTCGTAAATATCATTGTAGCTAGGGATGATGTCTCGTCTAAAATGGATACCATAGGAATTAAAAAATTTATAGCGTCATTGCAACCTATCTGCATAGAATTGATTGACCTACTTTATTTTAAGGGCTTCACTCAGGCAGAAACAGCCAAAAATTTAGATACTCCTCTAGGGACTATTAAAACAAGAGCTAGAAATTGCATGAAACAATTAAGAAAGATTGTACTCGATAAATAATATGACTAAAGAAGAAATTATAGCATCCGGATTACTGGAACTGTACGTTACTGGATCACTGACTGCTCAAGAAATTGAGACCGTAGAGGATGCGATAAAACGAGATCCATCTTTAGTCGATGAAATTGAAACAATTGAAGCTTCTTTCATTCATTTGTCCGAAACAGTAGGAACACCCGTTTCAGAAACAAATTGGCATCGTATTAAAGCTGAAATAAAGAGAATCCGTCCCCTCCATTCTTCTCAAAGCGATATCGGTAGAAATTGGGGAGCAATGACCGGTTGGGCCGCCGCTATTTTATGCTTTGCGGGCGTTTTTTGGATGATAAAACAAAACAATGATCTACGACAAGATTTACGACATAGCAATACTCAAAATAGCATCCTTAAAGAAACGGTAGAAAGCAATGGGGTCGAATTTGCTGAAGTTACATCGCTACTCAATATGATAAGGTCAAAGGACTTTAAGGCTATTAATCTACCTGGAAACGTAAGTGTTTCTCCTACCGCGTACGCCACAGTATATTTCAACGAGAAAACCATGGAGGCCTATATCGATGCTAAGGGATTACCAGTTCCCCCAGAAGGAAAGGTATACCAAGTTTGGTCCTTAAAAATGGATCCACTTACGCCCCGTAGTATAGGACTTCTAGAATCTTTTGCTGCTACTGAGAGTAAATTCTTCAAAATAGAAAACATTCCAACTCCTGAAGCCTTTGGTATTACGCTAGAACCTGAGGGTGGTAGTGAAAGCCCTTCTTTAGATCAGCTTTATACCTTAGGAACTGTAACTCCTTAATGGGTTAGTCGCGTCCAATTCAAATTCCTTCAATTCAATCCGGTTTTCAAAGAGGTTGATTCTCGACCTCCTTGCATAAAAAGTGTTGTTTTAGCGACCCAGTATTATAATTTATAGATTTTCAATATCTCTATAAGTCAATGGCCCTAGTTCGAAACTAGATTCTTTAAGCTCATCTTTTATAGCAGCTAACTCCTTAATCATATCATTCGCTCTATACACTAAAGCCATGTGATATGCTGCCATAGGCTCAAAGGTTTTACCTACGACATAGGTGTTAATTGTTGACAACGCTTCTACTTTCTTACCGTTAGCCAATTGAGCCAAAGCGAGCAGATGATAGCTTTCGGGCGTACTTCTATTGTTCACTTCCTGTTCTGCTAATTCAAGTGCTTTTGAAGGATTCGTATCCGAAAATATCTCAATAAGATAGGCATTATACATCGCTCCATAGTTACCCTTTGTAACTGCGCTTATAAATCTATTCTTAGAAATTGCCGCGCTTGACCCTTGCCCCGCGAATTCATACAGCTCAGATTTAAACAAATGATAGTCGGGTACAACGTGCGTTTTTGCCACAGAATCAATCACTCGGTGGGCTTCAGCAAGGTTTCCGTCATTGGCATATGCTATCCAAGCTATTCCCTTTTTAACATAGCCATTATCCGGTTCTAAAGCTAGGGTCATGAGGTAATGGTTATAGGCATCGGCTATTCTTCCAGCATGCCCATAATAATCTCCCAGGTTACTGTAAGTCCAAATTTTTAAAGATCTATTACCACTCGATTCTGCGATTTCTTTTGCTTTTTCCATATACTCAATGGCGCTATTCAAATTTCCTTTATAGTCACTCCATTTTGAAAGACGGATTAAATAATTGTAATCGCCTAGATCTTTGATTTGACTAAGATAGGTGTACGCGTTTTTATAATCTCCTAACTCCATGGCGACGTCAAACAACATCATTTCCGTTTCACGCTTTTTGGACGGTTCCTTATAAATAGCTTGCAATAGACTATCCGCCTCTCTAAAACGATGTTGAGAAATATAATTTCTAGCCAACCCACGCGCAAAAGCATCTTTATTATGTGCGGAGATCTTCATTCCTTTCTTGTAAATTATTTCCGCCTTATACAAGTAAGAAATGTCTCCTGTCTTGTCAAACAACTGTTCATAAGCTCCCGATAATGGTAACAAATCACCAACTCCGCTA